>JBMOHW010000004.1:0-54836 GCA_049317665.1 Terrimicrobiaceae bacterium
ATTCCCGCGAGGACCACGCAAACACCTAAGGCTATGATCCCTCCGGGGCGGGACTGGGATGCCCGGGTGGCCAAGAAAATCAAAACCGGGACGGACCCGAAAAGCGCGACCCCCACAGGATCGACCCCTCGCAGAGCCAGGTAAATCCACGCCAGCACGCTCAACCCGCCAGCCGCCAGCAGGAATCGCGATTTCTCATGCCGCCGGGCATCCCGGAGAAGCCAGATCCCGCCTGCCAACAAAACCAAGGCCGCAGCCAGCGTGACGCCGCCCGCCCCGACGGCTGCGGGAAACCCGATCCACCGGAACTCCCAAGCCGTCCGCAGCGTTCCTCCCGCCATCGGGATCCACTCGAGGCCGGCATTCCAGACAGCTGGCATCCACAGCGCGAGCACGACGGCCAAGACGATCCAGAGACAACCCGCGATATCGATCCGCGCCCGATGCCGCGGAGATGCCAGCGTTACAATAAGGAGGCCCGCCGGAACGAGCACCGCGTCGTAGCGAAAAAGAGCAGCTCCCGCAAAGAACACACCCGCCAACGCCCAAAAATTCCCGTGACCCGCCCACGCCCGACGCACACTCCAGGCGCCAGCCAGAACGAAGAGAAGCGCGGGCAGGACGGGCCCAATCACAACGGCGCTCGCGTTAAAGACCGGCAGCACGTTGAGTCCAACGACCGTCCACCCCGCCGTCGTCTCGTCAAACAATTCCTTCGCGAGGACCCAGGCAAAAACCGAGGCAAGCAAGCCCAGCGCAGGCCACAACAAACGGGCAATCAACATCGAAGGCCCATCCACGCTATTGCAAATCGCCACCAGGAACGCCGTCCCCGGCGGACCATCGAAAAATGCGGGAGCCAGCCGCGTCGAGCAAAGCCAGTAATAGGCCTCTTGCGGAGCGATCTCGTGGAGGGCAACCCAGACGCCGCGCACCAGAGTGAGCAAAACGAGAAGGACAAAAATGCCACGCGTCTTCATGATGTCACCAAAGCCGGATGCCTCGAAAAAACTCCCGGCAACCAACGCCCTCCCCACCGCCGCCACCCGACGCCGAGGGCCTGAACGACAAGATAAGCGATCCCGGCGCCGATGAGGCATGACACCACAACATCCAGAGGCCAGTGCGACCCGACATAAATCCGGCTGTAGGCCACAAAGCTCGCAGGAATAAAAGCAATCCACCCCCACCGGCGGTAGAACAATGCCAGCACGGTCGCCATCGCAAAGTTGTTCGAGGCATGCCCCGACGGAAACGAGTTGCCCCGCTCCGGCGGTGTGCGCCAAACGGAATACTCCTGCCGCAGCGGCTTCCCAAGCGCGAGGAACCTCGGCTTCGCCCGCGCCAAATCGAGCGTGCGAACGCCCACCATCGCCTCATGGGGCCGGGGCCTTCCGACGATTCCCTTGATCGTGTCAACCACCACGCCGTCGGTAATTCCCACGGAGATCCCGAGCGCGACCAGCATCGCCCGTTCACGAAATCCGCCGAAGATCAACGCCAACAAACCGGCCGCGACCACGAACGGCCACCAGAAATCCCAACTCGATGCCGTCGCCATCACGTAATCCCACTCCGGCCTCGCCCACGAGTGGTTGATGAGAAAAAAGATATCCTGGTCCATGAGGCCGCGAGCGTCCGGCACAAGGTTTCGGGAAATCACCTTCCAATGACAAGCCCGGATGTCGAGCCGCCAATTGACCGCCGTGCCGCTGGCTGATACTGCTCAACGTTTTCCATGAGCGGATACAAACAGACGATCAACCTCCCGAAGACAGAATTTCCGATGAAGGCCGGGCTGGCACAACGCGAACCCGAGATGCTGACCCGATGGGAGGCCGACGGACTCTACGAAAAGATCCAAGCCTCACGGAAGGATGCTCCTCTCTACGTGCTGCACGACGGGCCGCCGTTTGCCAATGGCGATGTGCACATGGGCACCGCGTTAAACAAGATCCTGAAGGACTTCGTGGTGAAATCCCGGACGATGGCCGGGTTCCGCGCCCCGTTTGTGCCAGGCTGGGACTGCCACGGGCTGCCGATCGAGTTCCGTGTGGTGAAGACTTCCGCCGGACTCACGCCGGTCGAGGTTCGGCGCCGCTCGGAAGAATACGCCCGCAAGTTTATCGAAATCCAGAAACGTCAATTCCGCCGACTCGGTGTGCTCGGCGACTGGGCGCATCCCTACCTGACTTTGGATCCGGCCTACGAAGCCGATGAGATCCGATCCTTTGCGCGCTTCGTCGAAGCCGGCTTGGTTTATCGCAAGAAAAAACCCGTCCTCTGGAGCACGGGAGCCCAAACCGCACTCGCGGAGGCCGAAGTCGAATATCACGACAAAACCTCGCCCGCGATTTCCGTGCTGTTCCCGTTGATCAGCGGTGATCTGGCCGGGCAGGCCTCGGTCGTCATCTGGACAACCACACCCTGGACGCTCCCGGCCAACCTCGCCATCGCCGTCCATGCCGGTCATCGCTACGCTGCTGTAAAAGTCCGACTCCATGACAGCGAGCAAACCGTCGTTCTCGCAGAGGCTCTGCTGGAGGCGTTTCTTGCGTCCACTGGCGCGGAAAAAATCGAAATCGTCACAACATTTCCCGGAGCTGACCTGCACGGTCACATCGCAAAACATCCGTTTCTCGACCGAACGGCGACGATTTATCAGGCCGGGTTTGTCACGCTCGATACCGGCACCGGCTGTGTGCACATCGCCCCCGGACACGGCGAGGACGATTACCAACTCGGCATGGAGCACGGACTCCCGCTCCTCTCGCCCGTCGATGACCAGGGTCTCTACACCGAAGAGTGCGGACTCCCCGAGCTCGTGGGGAGATACGTTTTCGACGCCAACGAGGAGATCATTGCGATCTTGAAATCGCGCGGCGCCCTCGCCGGTCGCGAGGACTACCAGCACAGCTATCCGTATTGCTGGCGCTCGAAAACCCCGGTCATCTTCCGGGCTGTCGAGCAATTCTTTATCCGCATCGAAACCATCCGCGCCGACGCCCTCGCCCAGGTCGATGCCACGACGTGGCTTCCTCATTGGGGCCGCAATCGCATCCGGGGAACTGTCGAGTCGCGACCGGACTGGTGTATCTCCCGGCAGCGCACGTGGGGTGTGCCGCTCCCGGTGTTTTACGACGCCGAAGGCAAGCCAATTCTCGACCCGAATGTGATCCGCAAAGTTGCGGACATCTTTGCCGAGCGGGGAACCAATTCGTGGTTCGAGCTCGACGACGACGCCTGGGCCGCACTGGCCGGACTCCCCCCCGGCGTGACTCGCCGCAATGACACACTCGACGTCTGGCTCGATTCCGGCGTAAGCCACGAAGCCGTTCTGCGTCGACGGCCGGAACTGGCCTTCCCAGCCGACCTCTACCTCGAGGCGACCGACCAACACCGGGGCTGGTTCCAGAGCTCGTTGATGACATCGGTCGGGATGAATAAAGTCGCCCCCTACCGAAGTGTTCTCACTCACGGATTCGTCGTCGATGTCGATACGAAGAAAAAAATCTCCAAGTCCGCTCAGGGAGGATACCAGAAGCCAACCGAGGCCGAGCACTACGTGGAAAAATACGGCGCCGACCTCGTCCGCCTTTGGGTGAGCAGCGTGAACTTCACGGACGACGTTCCCTTTTCCGAGGAGATCTTCACGCGGCTCAGCGACGCCTATCGACGGATTCGGAATACGCTCCGGATTCTTTTAGCGAACCTTCACGATTACGACGCGACGCACCCTCCGTCCGAGTCCGAGCTGACCTTTGTCGACCGTTGGATCCTCGCCCGCCTGCAGGAGGTCACTTCCACGTGCACCGACGCCTACGAGAAGCTCGAATTCCACCGCGTTTACCACACGCTCAATCAATTCTGCGCCGTCGATCTCAGCAGTCTTTACGTCGACATCACAAAAGACCGGCTCTACTGCGACCAACCCGGATCGACGCGGCGGCGGGCCTCACAGTTCGCGATGCATACGGTATTTGATTCGCTCGTGCGGCTCATTGCCCCGATCCTTTCTTTCACTTCCGAGGAAGCCTGGGGATACTTCTACTCCAGCGAGTCGGTGCATATTCAGGAGTTCCCCAAGCCAGACGCCCGATGGGCTCGCGAAGACGTTCTGCGCGACATGGCTCGGTTCCTCGAGATCCGCTCCCGGATCTCTCAGGCGGTCGAGAAGATTCAAAAATCCGGGGAAATCGGGAGCGCGCTCGAAGCCCGCGTGCGAGTGACCGAGCCATCGGCCGCGAGGCTCCAAGGGATGACCTCCGAGCTCGAAGAGATTTTCGTTCTGAGCGATCTGGAATTTGTCGAAGGGGCGGAACCGGCCGCTGAGGTGACAAAATCCCCACGCGCCCGGTGCGAGCGTTGCTGGCGCCACCGCGAGGAAGTCGGCGGTAGCGAAGCCCACCCTACGCTGTGTGGACGCTGCGAAGAGTCTGTGCTCTTCCTGAAATGAAGCTTCTCCTCCTGCTGAGCCTTCCGCTCTTCGTGCTCGATCAGATCACGAAGGCTCTCGTGCTCAAATTCATCTCGGTCCACGACGTCGTGGTTGTGATTCCGGGTTTTTTCAACCTCGTCCAGGTTCACAACACAGGAGCGGCGTTCGGGATGCTCAAGGACAACAACGTCTTCTTCATCGTCCTGGCGAGCGCGGCCATCGTCGTCTTGGCAATCTTGGCGAGGCGCGGAATGTTTGTCGGACTCCCCATGCAACTCGGTGCCGCGCTTCTGGCGCCGGGCATTCTGGGAAATCTCGTGGATCGCATCCTGCACGGCCACGTCATCGACTTTGTCGACGTGATTCTCCCATGGTATGGCCACTGGCCGGCGTTCAATGTCGCAGACTCTTGCATCTGCATCGCGGCCGGGCTGTTCCTATTCGCTGGGTTCCTGCCGGACCCGGAGTCTAAGTAGAATTGACATCATTCTTTAAGCGCTTACAGTTTTGCTATGACTCGCACGCAGATCCAACTTCCGGACCCGTTGTATCGAGAAATCAAGAGGATTGCGATGCAGCAGGACTGGAGTATTGCCGAAGTGATTCGGCGGGGAGCTGAGAATGTGGTGCGCCACTATCCTCCTGAAAAGCTGCCGTTGGACGCAGGAAAGGGATATTGTTTTCCTGCCCCAATCCGGGCGCGTTTAAAGGTTTCCGATCCCGAGCAATTGAAAGATCTTTTGCGGTCGGACCAGGAACGGTCCTTATGATTGGCTTGGATACGAACCTTCTTCTCTATGCTCGCTTGGAGGGAAATCCGTTTCATGAAAAAGCCAGCTCCTTTTTGGAGGAATGGAGCCATAGCACTGAGGTGGTCATTGCCGAACTCGTCCTGATAGAATTCTATGTGGCTCTCCGTAATCCGGCGGTCATAAATCCGGTTCTGACTCCGGACGAAGCCGTGGATGAGTGCCAGATTTTTCGCCGCCACCCGCGGTGGCAGTTGCTCGAAAATGGAAACGTGATGTCGGCGGTTTGGGAGCAGGCGGCCAAGCCCGGCTTTGCCCGACGCAGAATCTTTGACCTGCGCCTGGCCAAGACCCTGCTGGCCCACGGCGTGACGCGTTTTGCGACCGCCAACACGAAGGATTTTGCCGAAGCCGGATTCACGGAAGTCTGGAACCCGCTCGAGTGAGGAGTCGGGTCCGCTGACGACCTGAGCGTTCGCAATCTGCGAATTAGTTTGCTACGCTCGTCATTCCACGCATACTCACGGGCTCGGTTACTTAATTTTCGGGGCGTAGCTTAGCTTGGTAGAGCGCCTGGTTTGGGACCAGGAGGTCGGAGGTTCGAATCCTCTCGCCCCGATTTTTGAATTCTTCCGGAGGCATTGGCACCCGGAAATCCAACAGATTGATTTTTTCCAAATCACGTCCAAGGTAGGGGTTCCGCAAATCCTATGATTCTATCGATTTTGAAATTCCTCCTGATCTGCCTCGAGGTTGTCCTGATTTTCAACCTCCTGATCGTTGTCCATGAACTCGGACACTTTCTCGCCGCGCGGTGGCGAGGGTTGGTCGTCGAGAAGTTTGCGATCTGGTTCGGGAAGCCACTCTGGAGCAAAAAGATCGGCGGCGTGGAATACATCCTCGGCACGATCCCGGCTGGCGGATACGTCGCGATCCCCCAGCTCGCGCCGATGGAGGCACTCGAGGGAAAAGTCGAGCAATCCCGCGAATCCCTCCCGCCCGTCAAGCCACTCGATAAAATCATCGTCGCAGCGGCCGGACCGGCCTTCAGCCTCGGGCTTGCCTTTGTGATGGCCTGCATTGTTTGGATGGTTGGGAAACCCCAGAGTGAGTTTGATTCGCCGACGATTGGATTCGTCGCCGAGGGTGGCCCGGCTGAGAAGGCGGGATTGCGCGCCGGAGATGAGATCCTCGCCGTCGACGGACAGCCGGTGAAGCACTTCCTGAGCGGGACCGACAGCGTGAAGTGGCGCATCATTCGCAGTGAGGGCGAGACGATTCCGTTCACGGTGCGGCGGGAGGGACAGGTCCTCACGATTGATACCGGATGGGTGAAACCTGACACGTCGAGCTGGCGGAGGCCGGCGTTGCGCGAGGTCCAGATCGGGCCAAGACTCGTGCCGGGCGTGGGATTTGTCGTTCCCGGCAGCTTGGCGGCTAGCGCGGGATTCCGATCCGGAGATTTGATCACCGAGGTCAACGGACAGCCGATTTTTAACCTTAATGAAATGGGACCATTCATCGATGCCAATCGCGGGAAGGCTCTCACATTTGGAGTCGAACGCGGGAACGCGATGGAAACTCTGACACTTTCGTTGCCGCCGAAATCCGACGATGAAAAACCGCTGAATCTGGGAATCGAATGGGGCCGCATGAAGCTCGCCCACCCGGATCCGTTCACTCAGGTCACGGATGCCGCCACGAGTATCTTCCGAATGGTTGGAGCCCTGTTCTCACCGAAGTCCGACGTGAAGGCCGCGCATTTCAGCGGGCCAGTTGGGATCATGCGGCTCTACTACCAGATTTTCGAATCTCCCGACGGCTGGAGAATCGCGCTGGCCTTCAGCGTCCTGATCAACGTGAACCTGGCGCTCATCAACCTCTTGCCGTTCCCAGTCTTGGATGGCGGGCATATCACACTGGCCATCATCGAAGCGATCCGGCGCAAACCCATCAACGTCCGCGTGCTGGAGTTCGTGCAGACGGCTTGCGCATTAGCACTCATCGGGTTCATGCTCTACCTGACATTTTACGATGTTGGCGACATCGTGGCACCCGACCGTCCGCCGGCTGAGAAGCAAAAGTGACGAGATGAATCCGGGATTCCGCTCGTATGCCGGGAGGCGTCCCTCGCGTGAAGTGCATGTGGGAGGCGCACCGATCGGCGGGTCCCAGCCGATCCGCGTTCAGTCGATGCTCACGAGCGACACGATGGACACCGACGCCTGCGTGAGCGAGACGCTGGGCCTGGTTGCGGTGGGATGCGAGATTGTTCGAGTTACTGCGCCGACAGTGAAGGATGCGAGGAACCTGGAGAACATCCGAGAGAAGCTCATCAAGGCCGGGTGTCGCGTTCCTCTCGTGGCCGACATTCACTTCAAGCCCGAGGCGGCCATGGAGGCGGCGAAGTGGGTGGATAAGGTCCGGATCAATCCCGGAAATTTTGCCGATTCGAAAAAGTTCAATATCCGCGAGTATTCGGATGCCGAGTATTCCGCCGAAATCGACCGCATCCGCGAGCGGTTTTCTCCCCTGGTCGCGCTTTGCAAAGAGCGTGGCGTGACCATGCGCATCGGAACGAACCATGGAAGCTTGAGCGACCGGATCATGAACCGCTACGGCGACTCGCCGCTCGGAATGGTCGAGAGCGCACTCGAGTTCGCACGAATTGCGCGGGAGATGGACTATCACGATTTTGTTTTTTCGATGAAGTCATCGAATCCGAAGGTGATGATCCATGCGTATCGCCTGCTCGCCGCCCGTCTCGATTCCGAGGGACCGGATTGGAACTACCCACTTCACCTCGGGGTCACCGAGGCTGGGGACAGCGAGGACGGACGCATCAAGAGCGCTATTGGCATCGGGAGCCTTCTGGCTGACGGACTCGGAGATACTGTTCGTGTCTCACTCACCGAAGACTCGGTGCACGAAATCCCGGTCGCGCGGGCACTGGTTGCCATCAGCGGCCAGAGACGCGCGTCTCCCGAATTGGCGGATTGGCCATTTGATCCTTTTTCCTATGCGCGGCGTGCCACCGAAACGATCTCGCCATGCGGGGTCGCCACAGGTGGGAACGAACTCGTGCGAATCGTTGTCCGCGAAGCCACTTTTGAAAAGCTCGCGCACAAACTCGCTGGCCTCGGGGACTACCAGCCCGAGATCGTTTTTGAACAGGCTGAAATCGTCGAAGTCGACCCGCGGGATTTGGTGACCCTTGCGAATGTTAACTCTTCGCATTCTCCGGTTTTCGTAACGATCCCGGACTCGTGCAACCTAGCGGTCATTGGCGCCTTCCGATTGCTGGCCTCGCGTCTGGAAGCCCGGCACCCGATCCTGCTCAAGGATACTTTTGGGAAACCGCAGCAGGAGTTTCTCGACAACCTCCTGACCGCCGCGATGAACATCGGGTCCCTTCTCTGCGATGGTATCGGCGATGCCGTGCTGATCCAAGGCGAGGAAGCCCCGGGGCAATCGCTCCGCGTGGCTTACAACATCCTTCAGGCGGCCGGAGTCCGGATCTTCAAAACCGACTACGTCGCCTGTCCCAGCTGCGGACGGACGCTCTTCAACTTGCAGGAAACGACAGCGAGGATCAAAGCCGCGACGTCGCATCTGAAGGGGGTCAAAATTGCGATCATGGGATGCATCGTGAACGGCCCCGGTGAGATGGCAGACGCTGATTTTGGATATGTCGGAGGCGCGCCGGGGAAGGTGAATCTCTACGTCGGCAAGACCGCCGTGAAGTTTAACATTCCGGAAGCGGATGCCGTTGACCGCCTCGTGGATTTAATCCGTGAGCATGGGCGCTGGATCGATCCGGTGAGTTCCGTCTCCGTCGAATCTGTGAGCTGATTTTTTCAGGCTCGCGAGCGATTGATAAGAACGAGATTCCGGATGTAGATGATCCATCCGGTTGCCTGCCCGAGCACCCCCACGATATCACGCCGCCAGATGAAGTAAGCGAGGAGCATCGTCGCGCCGACCAGGCTCATCCACCAAAAGGCCACCGGCACGACCGATCGTCGGCTTCTCTCGCTGGAAATCCATTGGACAAGCATTCTGCCGGTGAAGAGGAGTTGACCACCGAGACCGAGGGCGACCCAAGCAATGCCAGCCGGGCTCGTGATGTTGAAAACCGAGCTCAACCAGTTTCCTCCCCCCTGCTGCGAATAATAGAGTTTTGCGAACTCGTCGGGCGTCAACAAACGGTCGGTGCCGGGACCAAGGCGTTTCACAACGAAGGCGAGGGATCCGTCGGAAAGCTGGACGATTTTGACGTTATCCTTGGCACCGGCGAGATCGATCTTGAAACGCGCGACGTGCCCGGAGGTATTAACACCTTCTGCCTGACGCCCGATTTCGTCCAGCGTCCCGGCAGCCTCCGCACGGATATTGAGCGCGAGAAGGGCGAGAAGGGCGGCGACGATCCGGAACATGGAGCCCCGAGCTTATGCCACGGGCGCGAGCGGTTCGCAAGGCTTCGTGGCCTTCGGCTGAGGGGTCGTCGGCGGGTTTGGCTCGATGGGACGGTTTCCCCCGTCGTCGCCCGAGTCGGGACGGTGGGGATCAAAGAAGTGGTCGAGTGCGAGAAACAGGGACTTCGCGTGGCGGGCGAAGAAAATATTGAAAAAGACCACGGGGGTGATGACCGAAATGAGCATCGTTCGGAGACTGAAGTGAAAGTAGATCTCCATGATCAGGTAAAGGGCAATGCCGATCAGACTCCCGACCCCGTAGTTGACTCCCCAAATCGCCAAAAGGAAGTATCCCGTCTCGCGCTCATAGGCATACCCACAGCGCGGGCAGCCGTCGAGGGGCGTGAACCAATCGTGCAGCGAACGCACACGATACCACGGAATGAAGAGCGGCTTGGACCCGCACTCCGGACATTTGAGCGCCATCGCCCGGATTACGAATCGCCACAGACGACGAAGGTCTTTCATGGGATCAGGATTGCAGCAGCGGGGATATTGGCTTTCATACCATAATGACCATACGCCTTGCGGCGCTCATTATCATCGGAATTCTCCCGGCGTGCGAACAAAAGCCGGATCGTGCCGACCTCGTCTTCATCAACGGTGCCGAACCCGAGACACTCGATCCGTCCATAATCACCGGCCAGCCCGAAGGTCGTGTCGTTAACGCGCTCTTCGAAGGTCTCTGCGCATTTAATGCCGATGGTAAGGCCATCCCGGGCGTGGCCGAACGGTGGGACGTTTCGCCAGATGGGAAAACCTACACCTTTCACCTGCGAGACAATGCCAAGTGGAGTGATGGATCACCGGTGACCGCACACGATTTCGTCCGATCCTGGAAGCGAACCCTCACCCCTGCCACGGGCGCGCCATACAATTACCTCCTCTTCCCGATCCGCAACGCGCAGGCGTTTGCCGAGGGCAAGATCACTGACTTCGCCGCGGTCGGTGCCACCGCGCTCGACGATCTCACGCTCCGCGTGGAACTCGAAAATGCGACGCCGTATTTTATCGATCTGTGCGCGTTTCCCACCCTCCATCCCGTCCCCGTGGATCTCATCGCCCGCGTCGGGGATGATTGGGTCAAGCCGAACTTCCTCATCGGCAACGGAGCTTTTTCTCTCAAGGCTTGGCGGATCAACGACCGGATCGAGCTGAAAAAGAACCCGCACTATTGGAACGCACAGAATGTCGCCCTCAATTCGATCGATGTTCTCCCCATCGCCGATGCCAACGTCGCCTTCAATTTCTACGCCAGCGGACTCGCGGACCTTGTCATGGACAAGGGTCTCGCTCCCCCGGCTCTGCTGGACGATCTGAAAAAGCGTCCGGATTTTCATGCGGCGCCATTTCTCGGAATCTACTTTCTGCGTTTCAATTGCGAGCGCGGACCCTTTGCGGACGAGCGGGTGCGCAAGGCGTTTTCCCTGGTCGTAGACAAACGACGTATTGTGGAGAAGATCACCCGAGCCGGTGAGCTGGCCGCGCAGGGATTCGTGCCCCCGGGCATTAGCGGCTACGCCGGCACCGAGGGATTGACGCGGGATCTCACCGCGGCTCGCGAATTACTGGCGTCCGCGGGATTTCCCAACGGCACCGGATTCCCACTGGTCAATTACCTCTACAGCAAAGGCGATCTCAACGAGGCCATTGCCGTGGAACTCCAGAGCATGTGGCGTGAGGCCCTCGGTGTGAACGTGAATCTCGTTCGCCAGGAATGGAAGGTCTATCTCAACTCGCTCTCTCTTCTCGACTACGACATCGCCCGTTCCTCGTGGGTCGGTGATTACCCGGATCCCAATACGTTCCTTGATATGTTTCTGACGGGAGGTGGCAACAACCGGACCGGCTGGACAAATGCCCGCTACGATGAGCTTATCGCGCGTGCCTCACGCGAGCTCCAACCCTCGACACGGCTCGATATCCTTCGTGCCGCCGAGGACCTGCTAGTCAAAGAATCCGTTCCAGTCTGTCCGCTCTACTACTACGTCGGCATCCAACTTTACGACTCGGAGCGCATTGGTGGAATTCGTGCCAACGTTCTTGACGAGCACCCACTCCGCGAAATTTTTCGCAAGGACCGCTAAAAGACCTGTCCGCAGTGTGCCTGGATACGGCTACTGCTTCTCGACGATCTTGACGTCATCGACGTAAAGATTCCCGTCGCCCGGGGAGAGGCTGAACATCATGACGGTCTGCCAAGTTGTCACCTGAGTCAGGTCTGCCAGGTCCTTGACATCAAACTTGACAGTAAACTCTTTCTTCACTTCCGACCATTGCGGACCGGCATTGAATGTGACGATTTCGTCCTTTTCATCCCTCGCCTCGTTCCTCTGCACGGTGACCGAGTTTCGATCTCCGCGCTCGACAATCTTGTCATCGCTAAGCTTTTTCGTTCCCGCGTAATTGATCCGGACGGCACCATTTGTGACCCGATTTCCCTTCACCCGCATGGAAAAAACGTACGTTGTTTTTGTCTTCAGAGGTCCCCTGCCAGACTGCGTCAGTTTAAAGAAATTCGAAGGCAAGCTGGGATCTTCCGCGACAAACATGGGTAGTCCGGTCGGCTTGAAGCTGGGCGCACCGGGAAAGATCTGTGTTGGCACAGGCATGACGACATTCGGGCTCGGCATGTAGCTGGCTTTTAGGACGGCCGCACCTTCGACCGGCTGGGCGGTGGGATCATCGGCCCCCTTGACAACCGAGACGGTGCCGTAAAAGTTCCCCCGCTCAAGGCCCAGGTTCACCTCCCAGCCAGAGGGCATATTCATTGGCGTGGTGCCGACCTGGCCCTTTAACTCGACGGGAGCGGCAAACTTCGGCGCGGTTTTCGTTCCCGTATTCAGTGACATGGCAACCCGACCATTGCTTTTGCCGAATACCAGATCAAAGAGCCCATCGCCATTAAAGTCGCCCGATGCGATTGTCGCGATCCCGCCGACCGAAAGAAGATTGGTTCCCTTGGCTGCATCCATCGGATCTTTTGCGGTGACCGACGGCGCCGCGCCACCAATCGTTATAAACGAATCGAAGGTGAGTATCTCGCCCGGCTTCCACGCCTTTCCGGAATTCAAGTAGACCGCCACCTTCCCGGTTCGCTCCGTAAACAGGAGATCCGGCTGACCGTCGCCATTGTAGTCGACAATCGTCGGAGTCAACTGCTCCAACCCCATCCCGTAAGCCAAAACAGACCGGCTGCTCTCGGAGAAAACCGGCTTCGCCCCAGATCCCTCGTTCACCAGAAGGTGGATACTATTCGCCGAGTAGGATCCCTCCCCGACCAGCAAGTCATCCTTGCCATCACGATTCCAATCCCAGGTCGCGGGCGCGAAAACGTTTCCCCACTTCGACTTGGCATCTTTCATGGTTGGAATCGTCGCCCGCATCAGGTCGGGCGGTTGACGGAAATCCGGACGCACGCCGGAGCCGGCATTCGTAATCAACAGGATCTCACCAATGTAGTTGCCAACAATGAGATCATTTTTCCCCGAACGCGTGATGTTCGTCACATGCACCCGAGGACCCCGCCGCAAGTTCACCTCTTTGCCCAGCTCGGTCGATCCTTGTGAGAGATAAAGACTGGCAAGCTCGGCGACTCCGAAGGTCGGCGCTTCCTTCGTCCCTCCGTTGAAGTAAATCCGCACATATCCGAAGACATCCGACGTGACGATATCCAACTTCCCATCGCCATTCATGTCGGCCACGGAAACCCCAATCGGCATGCTCGTCTCGGCAATCGTTCCACTTGTCGTCAGCACAGGGAGAGCTCCTCGCTCACCTGTCAGGAAGCCCGTGGCGTCGACTCCGTCCCAAAGGTTCTCACGTCGGAACCCCGTCTCAAACCCCCCGTTGCCAATCATATTCTTCGGGGCGGCCGGTGCGGGGGGCGTCTGGCCAAACAACGTGCCAAAACTCGATGCCAGAAGAATGGCCGGAATCAAAAACGGGGATTTGCGCATGACGAATTCGTTTGTTTATCGCTGGAACACCTCGCGAAATCAAATCAATCTCGCGGACCATCAATGGCTCGATGCCTTCTCTGCCCCGAGTCCGGTATTTGCCCTCACCTTCAGTTCGGCAAAGAGTTTTTCTGCTGAGGGTTCGCGGGACAAAAACGTTCCCAAAAACGCCCCCAGGAATCCGAGCGGAATGCTGATAATCGCCGGGTTTTTAAGAGGAAACCAAGCTTCCTTCATAAAATCCGGACTCACGAGGATGAGCACGATGCTTGAGACCAACCCGACCAAAAGCCCGCTCACCGCTCCCGTCGTCGTGAAGCGCTTCCAAAAAATCGAGAATAAGATCACGGGGAGATTGGCACTCGCCGCCACGGCAAACGCCAGGCCAACAAGAAACGCCACATTCACCGTCGGACCAAGAAGGATCGCAATGACAATCGACGCCGCGCCAACCACAAAAGCCGTGATCCGCGCCACGCGCACTTCTTCCCCCGGACGATGCTCTTTCCCGTGGTGGAGCACATTCGTGAAAAAATCATGCGCAAAGCTCGTGCTCGCACTAATCGTCAGCCCGGCAACGACCGCCAAGATCGTCGCAAATGCCACCGCACTAATGAATGCGAAGAAAATCTCTCCCCCGAGCGCGTGGGCCAACTCCGGCGCGGCCATATTCGTTCCTCCGTGGGCTTTAATATAGTCGGGTCCGAGAAGACTCGCCGCTCCGAATCCGAAGAAGGTCGTCATTATGTAAAAGAGCCCGATGATGATCATCGCCCACACCACACTCGACCTTGCAGTCTTCGCATCGGGCACGGTGTAAAATCGAATCAGGATATGTGGCAGGCCCGCGGTGCCAAAGACCAATGCCATGCCCAGAGAGATTTGGTCCCAGGGATTCTTGAACAGTAAGCCAGGCGTCAGAAAATTCCGCGTCACCGTTTCCCCATTTGCTGCAGTCGAGGAAATTGCCGTCAATGACGCAAAGAATTTCCCGATATCAAAGTCAAACTTCGCGAGAACAAGCACGCTCAAAAAGATGCTCCCGCTCATCAGGAGAATCGCCTTGATAATCTGCACCCACGTCGTCGCCAGCATTCCTCCAAAGACGACATAGACGACCATCAAGACCCCCACGCCGATCAC
The DNA here is from genome assembly GCA_049317665.1 of Terrimicrobiaceae bacterium. Classification (GTDB taxonomy): domain Bacteria; phylum Verrucomicrobiota; class Verrucomicrobiia; order Chthoniobacterales; family Terrimicrobiaceae; genus JBBRHN01. The sequence continues at coordinate 14,765 of JBMOHW010000004.1, forward strand.
AGCCACCTCGTAGCTCACGCCGGGAATTAGCTGCCGGACCAACGTGCCCGCGCCCACCATCTGCGCGATCATGTAAAAAACCGAAACCGTCAATGTGCTCAACGAGGCCGCCGCGCGGACCGGACGCGCCTTCAACCGGTAGGCCAACACATCGGCCATCGTATATTTTCCGGCATTGCGCAGTGGCTCGGCAACGACAAAGAGCACGGTGAGGTAAGCCACTAAAAACCCGACCGAATACATGAATCCATCATAGCCATTGAAAGCGATCATCCCTGCAATCCCGAGGAAACTGGCGGCACTCATATAATCCCCCGCGACGGCCAATCCATTCTGCCAGCCGGTAATCCGGCGACCCGCTGCAAAATACGCACTCGCTCCGGCCGACTTCCGTGCGCTGAAATAAGTGATCACGAGCGTCGCTGCCACAAATGCCAGAAACATCCACAGGGCGGTCTGGCTCACCGGTTCGGCCAACGCGATCATTTCGCCCTCCGATCCTGGAATTTTGCAATCACCGCCGCCGCCTGCCGATCCCATCCCGCCGCTACTCCGACATAGAGAAACGCCAGGATCCAAGCCATGAAAAACTGCGAAAGCGCGAAGGCATAGGCCAGGTTGACGTCACCCCAAACCCTCGTTTCCATCAGCCTCGGGAACCAGCCGACCCCAATGGGGAGCGCAAAATAATAAACCACGAAAAAAATCGTCGCCGGAACAACGAAGGCCGCCTTCGCCTTCAGGAGCGCAATAAAATCCGGATCCGCTTCCATGGCATCCCAATCGGCCAACGCCGCATCCTCAGCTCCAGTCCGCTCATGCGCCGGCTTTTCCGTCGCTCGCCCAAGGGGCGCAATATCCGTCGGAGCCGCGGATTCCGGTGTCAAATCGTTGGGATGGGATTCGGGGGAATTCATCGGGAAGTCGTAAGCAACTTCCCGGGCGTTGTCCAGACAGGATCCCGCGCCTCCGCGAGTCAGAGCCCGACCTGCGGGTTCGATCGCTCGATTACCGATCCGACTTCGAAAAAATCCCCTGGCTGGAAGCGGAACAAACCGGCGACAAGGTTTGAAGGAAATGACTCGGCGAGATTTCGGAAATCCCGAACCGAACCGTTGAAGTAGCGCCGGGCAAATTGAAGGTCTTCTTCGATCGCAACAAGCTGGCTCGTGAGTTTCCGGAAATTCTCCGCCGCCTTCAGATCAGGATAGCTCTCGGCGACTGCCAACAAGCTCCGCATTTGTTTCGCGACGTCATCGGGGGTTCGAGCGCCAACCACGGAGGAAAGGGTCGAGGCCTCATGCGAGGCATAACCCCGCACACATTCGACCAAGGCCGGGACAAGGTCGCTTCGCTTCTTGAGTTGCACGTCGACCCCGCTCCAGGCCTCGGCTTGCTGATTCCTCGCGCGAACGAGACTGTTGTAAATCCAGAGAAATCCGAATCCGGCGACCAGCAGGACGATCAGCAAAGCGGCCAGGAAAACAATCATCGGTGACGATCCGGAAGTGTAATCTCGAAGACCGTCGCCCCGCCTTTGCCACTTCCCTCATGCGGCTCGAGTCCAAGATCCTGGTAAGCTTGCTCCAGAGCTTCGGGATCAAGGCGGAGCTCGGGATAGATTTTTTTCAACCGCTCCTTGACCCACCGCTTGGCCAGCCGGCGGTCCATCGGATGCAACTCGGGCTCACCTTTCAACCGGCTGCGGAGAAAATCGAAAATGGACCGTGTCATACTTTGCGAAAAACCAACATTCCATTCGCAACCAGAAACAGCAAGTTTACAACAGCCAGCAGGGTGGCGGCGGGCGACCAACGTGCCGAGTGCAGGCGGGGAGCCGTGGGAAAAATGAAAGCGAGGCCGAAGGCCGCGACGCCCAGACTCAGGAGAGCACCGACCATGGTCACCATCCCGACCGGCGCATCCCACGGGTTCCACAGCCACCACATCCGGTTCCCATTCAAGAAAACCACTGAGTTTCCCACGGTGGCGGAGAACCCCACCGCCGCCCAGGCACACACTCCCGCCCGGCCGACCGAAGGCGTCAATGCTCCAACCGCCTGCCAACAAACCGCCAGCAGGGAAAAGGCGAATACGGGAACGAGCGCGGGGAAGAGTCCTGCAACCCGCGGCCCGGAATTTTCCGTGAATCGAACCGGGCCAGTCGGCCACCCGGTGGTGGATCCGACAGCGAGCAAAATGGAGAATCCCACGATCACGACACCCGCACACACCCTCGCCGAAGCCAGGCCGACTTTCCCAACAAGCCCGACATAAGCCGCCAGCGCGAAAAGCAGAATCCAAACGGGACTCCACCATCCGAATCTCGATGGCTCAACGAGAAGAAGCCCGAGACCGGATGCGGTCCACAGCGCGAAGGCGACATTCAGAACGTGCGTCATCGCCTACTCCCCGGATGCCTCCCGCGCCAGACGACGGGCCTGGCGCCGCTTGAAGAAGGTCAGCATGACAAAATACGAAATGGCCGCGGCCGGTGTGGAAAGAAAGAGCGAGCCGACGAGGACCGGGAGCCCGAGCGATTGAAACGACGACCACTTCATCAAATCCGCAACATGCAAGTGATGATGCAGGATCTCCGGCGGCAGGGTGTGCGGGGAGCTCAGGATCCAGTAGCCAATGTTGTATTCGATATAGATGAGGAATGGCCAGATCGGCGTGACGACATCGTGGAGCGAGACGGTAACCACCGCCGCGATGGGATTGCACCGAAGAGCCAGCGCCACTCCAAGCGAGAGGAGAGTCTTCAAGCCAAAGAGCGGGGTGAAACCCATGAACATCCCGATCGCGATCCCTCCCGCAATGGCATGAGGCTGATCTTTGAGGTCCAGAAGCTTCCGGGCGTTGGTTACCACGAAGTCGACCACCCGTTTGATCAGGCTGGGCTTCGGGACGGACGGCTCTGGCATTTCCCCAATGAGGACGATCTCGCTCGCGACCGCAAGCGACATTTGCGAGAGCACCGCAGGCTTTACTCAAGCGGATGACGTGCGAAGGTCGTCCTCTCCAATGCGCCCGTCGACCGAAATGCCGCTGACATGACAAAACCGATTCGGGTGACCCATTCTGGCGAACTCCTCGCCTTCCTCTTCGCGGCCTGGCCGGAAACGAAAAAATCGAAGGTCCGGAATTGGCTGAAACACCAGTCCGTCCTCGTCAATGGCGAGCCGGTCACACAATTCAACCATCCCTTGAAACCGGGCGACGAGATCGGGATCCGGCCGGTTCGTTACGCCGCGCCGCGCACACCGATCTCGGCGGGGATCAAGGCCTGGTATGAGGATAAAGACGTCATCGTCATCGATAAACCTTCCGATTTGTTGAGCATCGCAAGCAATGCCGAGGAGGAGAGGACCGCCTACTTTCTGCTCACCGATTATCTCCGGGGAAATCGACCAAAGGGCCGCGAACGCGTCTGGATCGTTCACCGCCTCGACAAGGAAACCTCCGGGCTCATGGTTTTTGCGAAGACCCCGGAGGCCAAGGAATTCCTGCAGGGGAAATGGGACACCATCGAGAAGCACTACGAGGCCATCGTCGAAGGGCACCTTCGCAAAAAAGAAGGAACTCTCACCTGCGATCTCGACGAGCGCAGCCGGTTCAAGGTTTACGTCGCCCACGCATCCGAACACACCCGCCACGCGATCACCCACTACACGGTCCTCGCCGAAAACTCCCGCGGATCGCTCGTCCAGCTCCGACTCGAGACCGGACGGCGTCACCAGATCCGCGTGCAATTGGCTGCCGAGGGATGCCCGATTATTGGCGACGAAAAATACGAGGCAAAAACCAATCCGGCGAGTCGGCTTGGACTTCATGCGACGTTCCTCAAATTTCCACACCCCGTTACCGGCGCGACGTTGCAATTTATCTCGCCGATGCCGAAAGACCTGGCCGCCCACGCGCCGAAGCGCTCGAGAAACCCAGACGAATAAATCTCCCGTTCCGCAGTCTTGGCAAATGAGCCCGCGGAACTATGCTCCGGACTTTCGGATGCGAATCGCGTTGTTTTTCTTTTTGCTCGCAAACGCCTCGGCCGGGACGTTTCACGTTTCGCAAACAGGCGACGACACAGCCGCCGGGACGAAGGACGCTCCGTGGAGGACGATCCAACGAGCCGTCGACGCCGAGCCAGCCCGCACGGGTAAAATCATCGAGGTTGGGCCAGGAACTTATCAGGGACCGGTCAACATTCGCAGCGGCGGCCAATGGCGCGACCCGTTGATCGTTCGCGCAGCAGACGGAGCGGCGATCGAAATGTCGGACGCGGAGGACGCGGTTGTGATCGATTCCGAATCGCCCGTGATCTTCGAGGGGTTCCTGATCCGCACGATGGGGGGAGTCGGCGTGCGGGTTTCCGGAAGCAGCCACGGGATCGTTCTTCGCTCTCTGAAGATCGCTTCCGACGGCCAGGCGGACGGAATTGTTGTCGAGCGGGCACCCGGGCCTTTGATTGAAAGAAATCTCATCCGAGGCGCACGCCATGGGGTGGTTATCGGGGGAAAGGGCGCAGTAATCCGGAACAATACGATCTCGCGAAGCGACGGCGCCGGGCTCGTGCTCGGGCGCGACCGACCGGCGGTCGAGGTGATGGTGCGGAACAATTCATTTCTGGAAAACAGCTCTTCGTCATCTCAGCCGGGAGCGATTTGGTTCATCAACTCGCCGCGGGCCCGAGTGGAAAACAACATTCTCACAGCCGGAGCCGGGCGGCGTTTGTTCACGATGGATTCAGCCGGCGTCGAGTTCGCACACAATCTTTATTTTACCCCGAACGACCTCGCGGGTGCAGCTTTTCAATGGGACGGAATCGAGCGTTTCGGATTCCTGAGTTTGCGGCTTTTGACTGCGGATCCGTCCCCGGTTTTCGGCGATCCCCGGCTGTCCGAGACCGGCCTGCAAAGATCCTCGCCGGCGATTGATGCCGGATTCGGCAACTCGCGCCCGCTGGAACTCGAGGGATCCGGGGCAATCCGACGGGTCGGCCTCGACGTCGATATCGGCGCCAACGAGTTCCCCAACCCGACCGGGCTCCGGGTTTTGGGAAATCAACTCGTCCACCAAGGCCGGATCGTCCATCTGCGCGGCGTAGGCGTTGGAGACCCGGTGCTCGATCGCAAAGAGCGACCGTTTGCCGACTACCGGATCCTGCGCCAGCATTGGAATGCCAACACCGTGCGGATGAGTGTGCATCCATTCATCTGGCGGAATTCCGAGCAATTCGGCGGACGCCAAGCGATCATCGAGTGGTTTCGTAATGATATCGATGCCGCTCTCCGGGCCGGACTTTATGTGATCCTTGACTGGCACATTACGGGATGGCCCAACGGATTTGCCCGGCCCTCGGAGCCCGGCGAGCCCGAGGGCCTGCACGATTCGGACTTCGAGTTGGCCAAGAGTTTTTGGGAGGTCGCGGCGGCGGAGTTCGGCAAAAATGGAATGGTCGCCTTTGAACTCTGGAACGAGCCGGTCCGCGGGCCGGACGACTGGAAGCCTGATCCCGCCGCGTGGCTGGAGCTCCGTCCCTACCTCGACGAACTCACCGCGATTGTCCGGCGGCATTCGGAGAATCTGATCATTGTTAGCGGAGGGAATTGGGCATATTGCCTCGACGGGATCGACATGGCACCTCCCACGGATCCGAATACCGCGATTGCATGGCACATTTATGCCGGCAAAGAGGAAAATGATGAGAAGCGCTGGGCCGCTGCGTTTGGGAGGATCGACCAGTCATTGCCAGTCATCGTAACCGAGTGGGGCTTTGATGAAAACGGGGTTCCTCCCTACCGCGGCGGAGTTCCGGATTTCGGTGAAAAGTTTGCCCGAAACTGGCTCGTCGGTCGCGATCTGCATTGGGTGGCCTGGAGCTGGCACCCCAACGTTGCCCCTCCGCTCATCAAATCCGACTGGAAAACTCCCACCTCGTTCGGGAACTTCGTCGGCATTCTCCTCCGGGCCAATCCCCGCGTCCGCCACTCACCGCCCACCGCATTTTCCCCGACCGGTCAGCCGTCCGCACACTACAGACCTTTCTCGATCAACTGAAAAATTGCCGTGTTGTCCTGGAACCCGATAAACACCTCGGATCCGGGACCGGCACTCACAACGATCGAATCTTCCGCCGTTCCAATCGCAGCCGCCGTCCGGAAAGACGAGGGCTCGGACGATTTCACTCCCTCGGGCGAGGCCGTTGTGCCGGACCCCGGTCCGGTCGACCAGGTCAGCGAAGTCACTCCCTGGGCATTGACGCCGAGAACTCCAGCGCCCTTGTCATTTCGAAAAGGGAACCCGTTAAGCCTCAAACCACCCAGCGCCTGTTTCCCGGCGACGACGATCAAGGCTTTGTCACCCGCATACTCGATCGCCGTTCCGACCGCACGATCGAGGGAGAGGAGCTCGCGAAGTGTGCGCTCGCCCTCGTTTTGCGTGGCGGATTTTCCTGCCAGTCCCGCATCGACGACCAGCAGGTATCCCTTCCGGTTGTATTGAAGAAAACGAATCGCCTGAAGGACCATCTCGGAAAGCGAGGGCTGCGAACCGGACGTTGTCATTTCATCGACAAACCCCAGGTTGCCCGCACTGAAAAGACCCAGCACTTTCGGTGCTCTCCAGACGGGAGTGCTCTCCAATTCGGATTTGTTCCGGACGATATCGTAACCCTTGTTGCGCATTTCAAGAATGAGATCCCTCCCATCCTTGCGCCGCCCATCCTTGAGTTCGGGGAGAAAATCCGCCCAGCCCCCGCCGAGGAGGACGTTGATCGACGAGGACGACGCAAGGTCCCCGGCGATACGCTCATAGTCGAGTGGATCACCGGTCCGCGCATAAAATGCCGCAGCCGTCGCATCGGTGAGCGAGGCGTTTGAAACGATCCCGGTCGCCCGGCCTCTCTCCCGCGCTCTATCAATCAAGGTGACCAACGGCTTTCCCCCGGCATCGACCGAGAGCGTGCGGTTGTTGATTTTCTTGCCAGTGGCAATCATGGCTGCTGCGGATGCGGTATCCGAGACGGCAAAGTCGTTCGCATGAGTCGAGATCAGCGCGAGGTGGGGCAGGCCCTCAAGCCGGAGCCGATAATCCGATCCACCCGCGTAAATCCTCGCGGGGGTCAATACCGACGGCGTCAGGTTGTCGGTCAAAAAAAGAATCACCGCGAACGGCCGCTGCACGACCCAGTTGACGTAAAACGCCGCCCCGAGTGCCAGAAAGATCCCGAGACAGCCCAGCGCCAAAAGTCGGTTGCGCAGTTGTTTGTTCATGCCAAACATTTGCGCGGCAATGACCCGGAGGGCAATATCCAACTGCGTCGTCGCAGACTAACTCGCGGCGAGAACCCGCCAACTCGAACGAGCCAACTCATCCCGCAGAGCCCGTGCCTCGCCGCGCGTCACTCCGCTCATCTTGCCACCCGTCAGCAAGGCTCGCAACGCCCGCAGAAGCACATCCGGCCGCTCGTCGGGGTCGATGGATAGCCCGTCGGGAAACTCCGCGTCGATCATCCAAGTGCCCGAAGGTGACGTCACGAGGAGTTCGCCGGCCCAACGCAGGATCGTTTCCTGAGCCTCACCCGGATACCGCTGAGCCACCATTTCCAAAATCTGTGAACGGGACCGAACGCTGAGCAGCAGGGCGAGGAAAAACCGGTGTTCGACATCCTCGACCGATCCACGGAGATCGACGAGACCGTCGCGGCGAATGATTTCCTCGAGCGTCGGGACGACCCGGCCGGCCAACTCGCCGTGTTTCTGTTCGAAAACGTTCCAGACTTCCTCCCACGCTCCGTGAGCACGGAGATGGGGCATTCCATTCTGCAAAATGAAAAATCCCCGCTCGAAGTCCAACTCGGAAATCATCGCCTGCACCAACTCCGGATAATCCGGATCCCCGACCTGCTCGAGTGCGTCGAGCAGTTGCTTGCGCCGCATCGTGAGGGCGTCGTCCTGCATCGGGTCGAGCGCGATGTGCGGCGGCAGGTAGGTGAATTGCGGCCCGGTTCCGGGATCGGATCGTGTCCGCACCACGACGGTCACCGACGGCGTTTCCAAATGGAAGAGCGAGTGGATGCATCCGCGGCCGGATACAATCGGCACGGTCGCCCCGGTCTCCAGCAATCGCGTATCAATCAAGCGTAAATCTCCCACCTGAAAATGCGCCGTGATCGCCTGCGGGTTTTCAAACGCAAAATGCGAGTGCACGCTCGACCCGGCCAGGACATGAAACGCCCCGGAGAATTCGTGCTGATGGATATCCGTCGTCCCATCGAGCCAGAAAAGGACCTGAATGTAGAACCTCGGATGATCGTAAACAACCAGCTCCGGCTGACCAAAACCCGAAAGACTCTGCATCGGCTGCGAATCGTCGATGAGAAAGTCGCGGACGAGCGCGGCGAGATCGACATGGTCTATCGGCGGGCATTCCTCCAGCAACGCGGTGGCAATCCCGGGAAATGCCGGCAAAGAAAAATTCGCCGCCTTCCATCGCACCTGAACTGCCTGGCCGAGATCCGCAAAGTAATCGTTCATCGCGCGACTCTCCCGCAGCGCCCCGGCGGCAACAAGAACGATTACACCGACTCGTAAGTTCCCTTGGTCACGCCGACCTGACTTGTGGCCCGGAGGGTGCGCCACACTTGGGCTCCGTCGGATTTTCCATCGAGAAGATTTTGGTAACAGGCAATGACGCGTCGGGTTTCCTCGGCCGACTCTTCGAGAAGTTCGATGCGAAACGTTCGAAGTCCGGCCGCGACAAACTCGGGAAAGAACCCCGCGCCGGATTGGGGCACCGCATGGAATAACGTATTCCGGCAACCGACATCCGCGCGAAGAGGGTGCTCCACACCGACCCGGTCGCGGAGATGCACCCGGTGTTTCTCGCACGGCCTTCCGCAGTTCGTGTAGTCGGTGCCATCGGACATGAACGCGGCGAAGACACAATGCTCCATGTGAAACATCGGCATGTGGTGGTGAAGCGTGAGCTCGAACCAACCCGGTGGGGCCAATCGGACGAGGGCCAGGATCTGCGTGACGTTGAGATCGTGCGAGATGGTGAGACGCTCAACACCAAGCCGGTGGAAAACGGAGGCTGTGACCGGGTTCGCCACGTTGAGCGAGAAATCCCCGATCCGGCGGAGCGAGCGCTCGGCGAAAAAGGAAATACCTCCGACGTTTCGGATTAGCACGGCATCCGGGGCGGCGTTTTCGATGAGCTTGAAAAATCCCTCCTCGCCGGCTTTCTGGATGCGCGGAGTCGCCAAGGCGATCTGCGCGGTGCCGTGTGCCCTCACCCGAGCGACCGCATCCTTGTAGCGCCGGATATCCTCGTAGTCGGCATAGACTTCGCTCACTCCCGCTTCGAGGGCTGCCGCGAGTTGCTCATCGCTCCGGCAGAGGACCACGAGCCGGGGAAGAGAGCTTGTCTGCGGAGGATGCGAGGGCAGGAGATCACTGAGCGCAATCTTGCTCGGCGCAATCTTTTTTGGCCCGCTCAGGCGAAAGACAATTTCTCTCCGTAGTCGGTTGAGCTCGGCGAGTGGTAGGATCACATCGCCGTCGATTTGGACATCGAGTTCACGAAGCACAAACGGCGTCTCTGCCAGTTTGCCGAATTGAGCGCGGAGGATCTCCTCGCGCAGCGGACGAGTCCGTGCGGCTTCGAGGGGAATTCGGGATTCGAAAACCTCGCCACCCGACTCGATGCCGAGATTGGTCCCGGCTGATCCACGGACAACGAGATTCATCGGGATTTTCCGCGCGTCGCGGGCAGGGAGCCGTCCGGCGAACGAATTCCGGAGTTCATGATTGAGCGCAGGGTCGTCCGTTTTCCAAACCCGGGTTCCGACAGGAATTTTCGAAAAATCGATTTTCCTATGTTCGAAGAAAATCTTTCGCTCGTTGACTTGAAAAATCCTTCCCCCCTGCTCGTGCTCAGTGTCGCCTCCGGTGTCGAAGACCACGCCGTCACCGCACTGGACCGCAAGGGCGGGCGTGTCGATCTCCACGTGATCGCGTCCGACGGCAGAGACTCGTCCGATCAGAGCACCGCGTTTTTTTCCGAACCGTGCCGAGACGAGCTCTTGGTGGTTGACTCCATGCATCCACCCGGTCGAGAGCCCGCGCGAGAATGTCATTTCCAACCGATACCAATCATCCGACGCGGGCGTGCTCGGTTGACCATCGACCGCCGCATCGATGGCTTTGCGGTAAACGGAGGTGACCGCAGCGACATACTCGGGCGACTTCAGGCGACCCTCGATCTTAAAACTCACGACCCCACGCTCGAGAAGCGCCGGAATTTCCCGAACGGCGGCGAGGTCCTGCGGGGAGAGCAGGTAGCGTTTGTCGCCGAGGTCCTGCACGATTCCGTCGACGACCAACTCGTAGGGCATCCGACAGGCTTGCGCGCACTCACCACGATTGGCACTCCGCTGGCCGAGGGCCTCGCTCGTGAGGCATTGCCCGGAATAGGCGACGCAGAGAGCACCGTGGACGAAGGTCTCGAGCGGAAGAAGGGGCGGGAATTTCTCAAGCTCACGGAGCGAGAGTTCGCGCGCGAGCACGACTTGCTGCACACCCAAACCTGCGGCGAATCGCACACCTTCTGGCGATGTAATCGTCATTTGCGTTGAGGCGTGCACGCGGAGGCCGGGAAACATCCGACGTGAGATCTCGGCGAGGCCGACATCTTGGATAATCACGGCATCGACTCCGGCATCGGAGAGGGCACGGAGCTCCGTCACCGCGTCAGCCAGCTCGTCGGTAAAGATCAGGACGTTGAGAGCGACGTAGGCTTTGACTCCATGATTGTGGAGGAACGAAACAACCGATGGAAGCTTCTCGAAGGTAAAATTCTCCGCCCGCATCCGGGCATTAAACCGTGGCAGGCCGAAATACACGGCGTCCGCTCCGTTCGCGACGGCGGCACGCACGCAATCCCAGTCCCCGGCGGGCGAAAGTAGTTCTGGCTCCACAAGGTTTCCCTTACCACAAATTCCGCCCACAAACGATTAATGTGACAAATTCTTCACATTTCTTTCCTTGGCCCTCAGCGGACCGGCGGGGACGCTCCGCCCCGCATGAAGACACTGTCCCTATCCCTTGTTGCTTCGCTCACCGTGGTCGCTTCGGCGTTGGCCGGGCCGCAATCTCCCATGGAATCCACACCCTCCTCGACACCGCTGGCCGATTGGTGGAATGGAAAATACATGACCGGAAACTGGTTCGGCCTCCGCGATGTCCTCGCGGATCACGGCCTCACATTCAACGGAAAGTATTACGGTGCCTACTTCGGTGTCGTCGACAGCCAGCGGGGCGCGAGAGGGTTTTGGGATCAGGGGATCGAATTCGGAGCAGAACAAAATTTTGGAAAACTTCTGGGACTCGACACTCTCAAGGGCGTGAAGGGCTTCGGGCAATTCCGCTATCGGGACTCGTCGAAGCTCTCCGACCCGAATCAATTCGTGGAAGGCAATTCTACCTTCAATCCCTCGAACTGGATCTCGGGCACACAGTTCCGCATCCTCTCGTTCGGCTTGGAGATTGGCACGTCGGATTTGCTGCCGGTTAAGGACATGATTGTCCTCCGCGGCGGCTGGCTCCAGCCACAGAAGGAGTTTATCGATCAGCCACTCTCGAAGTTGTTTCTCAACAACGCCGTGAACAGCGCGAAGGGTGTGGGTGGAGACATTCCGTTCTCCTCGAGCTTCTCAACCTGGGGCGGAACGTTGAAGATCAAACCGATCGATTGGTATTACGCGAAGGGCGCGATTTTCATGGCCTACCCTCAAGCGACAAGCAGCAACAACCATGGCCTCGCCTACGAGGGATTCGCTCAAGATCCGAGCCAGAACGGGCTTCTCTGGATGGCCGAGACCGGCGTGACTCCGACCTTCGGCCCATCGAAACTCCCCGGCAGGTATGCCGTGGGCGGGTATTACTACGGCGGCACTCGCCGATCATACAATGGAACAGCCGGATACGGGCAGTATGGATTTTATTTCCAAGCGGATCAAATGGTCTACCGCGAGCCGAGTCGGGAGTTACCGGCTCCGATGGCGAAAGGGCCGTCCGACGGTAAGTCGTTCAAGGAACCGGTCGCTCTGGAAAAACCGCAGCTCTCGGATCAAGGTCTCAGCCTTTTCAATCTCGTCTCGTTCGCGCCGAAGTATAACAACCCGATCTCATTCTACTTCCAATCAGGTCTAGTTTACACGGGCTTGATTCCTTACCGCGACAAGGATCTCACGATGTTTGCCATCGCCTACGGCAGCTACAGTGCCAACAACATCGATGCGTTACAGACGGCGGGAAATCCAAATCAGCCGAACTACACGATTTTCCTCGAAGGGGGATATCGGGTGGCGATCAACGATTGGTGGTTCGTTCAGCCCTTCATCCAATACTCGATCCGCCCATCGGGCGCGGCGAACATCGCGAACGCGACGATCCTGGGATTCTACACCGGTCTGACGTTTTAGCGCGCGGTGAGTGCGGTAAACTCCGCCTCATCGAGGACTTTGACGCCGAGCGAGCGGGCTTTCTCGAGCTTGCTCCCGGCGTCGGCCCCGGCGAGGACGTGGGATGTCTTTTTGCTGACACTTCCCGTCACCTTTCCACCGAGTGACCGGATCGTCTCCGCCGCCTCGTCCCGAGAAATCGAGAGTGTGCCCGTTAGGACCCATGTCGTGCCGAGGAGCGGACCGCCCGTCGCCGTGGCCGGTTCATCACGTTCGCCGAAATGGACTCCGGCGGAGCGCAGTTCCTCGACGACAACCTGAGCCGCGGGATCGCGGAACCACGCAAAAATCGCCGCGGCCATGATGTCGCCGATTTCATTCACCGTGAGGAGCGTCGGCACATCTGCCTGCGCCAGCGCGTCGAGCGTGTGAAACCGCGAGGCGAGATCGCGGGCGGAACTCACACCGACGTGCGGGATCCCGAGCCCGTGCAGAAGTCGCCAAAGCGGACGCGACCGACTGGCCTCGATGCCGTCGAGAAGGTTCGTGGCGCTCTTCTCGCCCATGCGTTCAAGCGTCAGCAGGTCCTCGCGGCGCAGAGTGTAGATTTGAGGAAGGCCTTTGAGCAGGCCCGCGTCGACGAGTTGCGCGACGAGTGCTTCGCCAAGGCCCTCGATGTCCATTGCGCCACGCGAAGCAAAGTGTTCGATTCGACGACGAACCTGTGCCGAACACGAGACGCTCTGGCATTTCCACGCCACGCCATCCTGCACGATCGGTCCTCCACAGGCCGGACATTGCGCGGGCATTTCAAAAATCCTCTCGCCACCGTTACGAAGTTCCTTGCGCACGGAAACGACGGCGGGAATGACCTCGCCCGCCTTTTCAACGATGACGGTATCCCCAATCCGAATGTCCTTGCGGGCGATCTCTTCGGCATTGTGCAACGTGGCGCGGGCAACCGTGCTTCCGGAGACAAACACCGGCTCAAGCTCTGCCACAGGGGTGAGAACGCCCGTGCGACCGACCTGGATTGTGATGTCCCGCACGCGGGTCTCGGCCTGCTCGGGCTCGTATTTATAGGCGATCGCCCAGCGCGGTGCCTTGGCCGTCGAGCCAAGTGCGGCGCGGATGGCGATGGCATCGACTTTGATCACGGCTCCGTCCGTCTCGTAGGAAAAATCGTGGCGGATTTCCCCGAGGGTCGACACGGCGGCAAGCACGGAGGCATCGTCCCCGGCCGTTAGAATTCTTTCAGAAACCGGCAGCCCCCATTCTCGGAAACGCACGAACATTTCCGTGCCCGAGTCCGGCGGATTTTCCGACCAAGCCCCAAATCCATAAAAGATCCCCGACAAACCCCGGGCGGCCACCAGCGCGGGATCCAGTTGCTTAAGCGATCCGGCGGCGGCATTGCGCGGATTGGCAAATGCCGGCAGGCCCTCCTCATCCCGGGCCGTATTGATTCGGGCAAACTGAGCTTTAGGAAGGTAAATTTCGCCGCGCACTTCGAGCAACGACGGAGCCGATCCATTCAAGCGGGCCGGAATCGCCGCGATGGTCCGGATGTTTTGCGTGACATCATCGCCCTGCGTTCCGTCGCCACGGGTCACAGCGCGCACCAGCTGACCGCCTTCGTAAACCAGCGAGATCGCGACGCCATCAACTTTCGGCTCGACCGTCAAAACCACCGGCACACCGGCCGCCAGCTTGCGAACGCGAACAAGAAATTCCCTCAGTTCGTCCTCGGAATAGGTATTGTCCAGACTCTGCATGGCCACGATATGCCGGGCCGACTCAAATTGCTCCAGCGGTGCCCCTCCGACCTGGGCCGTTGGAGATTTTTCCGAAGCCAATTCCGGCGCCGCCTTCTCCAAATCCGCCAACTCACGCAGCAACGCATCAAAAGCCCTGTCCGAAATCTCCGGCGAGGCCTCCCGATAGTAAAGGGCATTATGCCGCTCAATCTCCGCCCGAAGTTTCAAGATTCGCTCGGCCGGGTTTTGGGGGTTGCTCATAGAAAAATTTTTGCCGGATCCAAAGTGCGAATTTTCTCCCCAGGGTGATCCAGTGCGAAATGCCACCAGCCGGCATTCGCCCTGAGGCTCCTACTTGGCAATCTTGAACGACTTCACGATATCGAATGACGCATCGTAGGACTTGGCGTCATCGGTGAGGCCGACATACCAAATCTCACCGAACGTGTCACTGTCCATGCGCACCCAGGCAGCGATGAATTGGGCTTTCGAGCCACCGTCTTTTTCGACGCCGGTTCCCTTGGCCTGATAGGCTGGCATGCCATCGATCTCCCCCGTCTGGGGTTCCTCCATCGTCACATTCGAATAAGTTTCTTCGAGCCACTTGTTGCCTTCACTGAAGGATTTTTCAAGCGTCGCCGCGGCTTCTTCGGCGGTGATCTCAGCGCCGGTGTTCTGCGTATCGATTTGAATGGAACGGAACCACAGGGTGGCTCCGGATTCGCTCTCGAGCACCATATAGCCGCCGTCTTCTTTGGCGGGGAGGAGTTTCCAGTCGTCGGGCGCTTTGATCGTGAACTCCGGGTTGGTTTGATCGGGATACACGATGGTATCGGCCGAGACGTTTCCCGATGAAACGGCAAAGGCAATCGCCAGCAGAACGGCGGGACCGAAGTTCCAAAAGATCATTCGTTTTTGCCCGACGATTTGCTTTTCGTGAAATGCACTCATGCCGTTTTCGTAGGCGAACGCTTAAATCAGGTCAAGTTATCGTGCTCCCGCCCGGTCCGCCCGTCGTCTCAGGACCCGGAGCGCCGGGGCGTTCAGGTCGCTCGTAGAAAAATCTTTGCAAAATGATGAGTCCGGAGGCACTTCCGATCAAGTCCGCAAGCCAGTCAAACGGATCCCCGCCACTGCGTCCCGCAAAGCGGAGTTGGTTGATCTCGTCGGTGAGCCCCAGAACACTCAAGGTCACGACGACAACCAGAAAAATTGACGACCATCGTAGGGAAAAAGTCGCGCGCAAGCAGGCTCCCAACGCCATCGCCCCGCAGAAAAAAAACGCGAAATGCTGAATCTTGTCGAAGTAGAGGATCGGATGGACGGCCCCGGCATCTCCGGACCGGCAGGAGACGCCCATGAGCATCGCCACCCATACCCCAAACGCCGCCCACATCGCCGGAACGACGACAGGCCACTTCGGAAAGAAACGCGGGAGCGATTTCACGGACACTGAGTGTCTCCCGAAGAAGTATCGTTGTCGAAACGATTCGCCGGTTATGACTCCGAACAAATCACTGCCGAGACTTGATGGGCGTCAATGAATCTTCTTCCGAAGACATACAATATGTTGCCCCATCCCACCCTTCATTCCCCTACCGCTGGTATACGCCAAACCTTTTCACGCCTTCCCCCATGTCCCTCCCCCAAACCGCATCCGTCGAGCCCGCCTCCGTCCTTGAAGAATACATCCAGCGCACGGACTGGCGGGTCAGCGCGAATGCGAATCAGGGATATTCTTTGGGCGGAATGATTCTGAATGCTGCGGGCAAGCTGACGGCGAACTACTGGCTCGATCACATTTACCCGCCATTGATCGGGCAGGCGCACCGGCACGCCGACTTCCACATTCACGATCTCGACATGTTTTGCGGATACTGTGCGGGGTGGTCCCTGAGGCAGTTGTTGGCCGAGGGGTTTAACGGCGTGGCCAACAAGGTGGAATCTGCCCCGCCCCGGCATTTCCGCACGGCCCTCGGACAGATGGTCAACTTTCTCGGCACCCTGCAAAACGAATGGGCGGGCGCGCAAGCGTTCAGCTCGGTCGATACGTATCTGGCGGCTTACGTGCGGCACGACCACCTCACGGACGCCGAGGTCGAGCAGGGTTTGCAGGAATTCGTTTTCAATCTGAACGTCCCCTCGCGCTGGGGAACCCAGACGCCGTTCACGAATCTCACCTTCGACTGGGTGTGTCCGGACGACCTGCGCGAGACGCCGGCGCTGGTGGGTGGCCGCGAGGCGGGTTTCACCTACGGCGATCTGGAGCCGGAGATGACAATGATCAACAGGGCCTTTCTCCGCGTCATGGCACGTGGCGATGCGAAGCAACGGGTGTTTACGTTTCCGATCCCGACTTACAACATCACGGAGGATTTTCCGTGGGAGAGCGAGACGGCGCAGTTGCTCTTCGAGGTCACGGCGAAATACGGGCTGCCCTATTTTCAAAATTTCCTCAACTCCGAGCTCCGTCCGAACATGGTGCGATCGATGTGCTGCCGGCTCCAGCTCGACCTCCGCGAGCTTCTCAAGCGAGGCAACGGGCTCTTCGGTTCGGCCGAGCAAACGGGCTCGATCGGGGTCGTAACGATCAACGCAGCCCGGCTCGGCTACCTCTTCGCGGGCGACGAGGCGGGACTTCTCGATCGACTCACACATCTGATGGATCTCGCGCGAGAGAGCCTCGAGATCAAGCGCGTGGTCATTCAAGAGAACATGGATCGCGGGCTGTATCCCTTCACGAAGCGCTATCTGGGCACTCTGCGGAACCACTTTTCGACCGTCGGCATCAACGGCGTGAATGAATGCATCCGCAATTTCACGCGGGACGGCGAAGACATTGCGACGCCGTGGGGGCGCGAATTCGCACTCCGCCTGCTTGATCACATGCGGGAGCGAATGATCATCTTTCAGGAAGAAACCGGCCACCTTTACAATCTCGAGGCTTCGCCGGCCGAGGGAGCGACTTATCGGTTTGCACGGATGGACCAGAAGAATCTCTCGGGCATTCTCCAAGCCGGAACGCCCGATGCACCCTACTACACGAACAGCACACAGCTCCCCGTCGGCTGGACGGACGACCCATTTGATGCGTTGAGTCATCAAGACGATCTGCAAAAGCGCTACACGGGTGGCACCGTTTTGCACCTCTACATGAACGAGCGGATCTCCTCCGCGCGAGCGTGTGGCGAGTTGATCCGGCGAGTCTTTACGAAGTTCCGGCTGCCCTATCTGACGATCACGCCGACATTTTCCATCTGCCCGCGCCATGGCTACCTCGCGGGTGAACACACGTTTTGTCCGACGTGCGATGATGAGCTTCTCCTGAAAAAATCCGCCGCTTGATCTTATGAAAACCACCGACCTCCCCGATGACGAACGCACCCGTTGTGAAATCTGGACCCGCGTGATGGGCTACCACCGCCCGATCTCGCAATTCAATCCCGGAAAGAAAAGCGAACACACCGAGCGCCGCGTCTTCCGGGAGGAGGCGACAAGAAAGGCCGAACGTGTCGGCTGACGAGATCGTTGTCGGGGGATTCGTCCCATTTACAACGCTGGATTTTCCCGGACGTTTGTCTGCCGTCGTCTTTTGCCAAGGATGTCCGTGGCGGTGCCGATATTGCCACAACCCTCATCTCCAGTCTCCCCGGCCGGTGTCATCACAGTGGTCGTGGAGACGGGTGTTCTCCGAACTCGCGGCCCGACGAGGCTTCCTGGAAGCAGTTGTCTTCAGCGGGGGCGAACCCACTATTCAGAGCGGAATCGCGAGGGCCATTCGGGACGTTCGCGACATGGGATTCGCGGTCGGCCTTCACACCGCCGGTCTTTCTCCGTCGCGACTCGCAAGCGTCCTTCCGTTTCTCAACTGGGTCGGACTTGATATCAAGGCTCCGTTCGACAGACGCTACACCGCGATCACTCGCCACCCGGACTCGTTCAAATCTGCCGCGCGCGCGCTGGATCTTGTGCTCGCGTCGGGAATTCCCTGCGAGATCCGAACCACTGTCCACCCCGACCTCCTCGGCGATGCCGATCTCAGGGACCTCTCCACAGATCTCGCCGCGCGTGGCGCTCCACGAACGAGAATCCAACCCTTTCGCCCCGAGGGTTGCGTCGATAGCGCATTGGTCGGGGCGGGAGGTGCGTCGCTTCAGTCCTCGGGAACAGGCTCGAGCTTCCGGTTATAGAGGCCTCCGACTTGGACGTTTGAAAGGCCTTCCAAGTTATCCAGAAAAGACGTTGTGCGCTTTTCGAAGAGAAGCTCGCCGTTCGGCCCGAAGACGAGCAGATACCAACCCTTGTATTTCGACCCGAAGATCGCACCGGTATCGTCCCATTGGTTTTCAACCTCCGGCGTGATTGTTTGGAATTCCTGGAGAGGATCGAGGGAGACCGCCGTTTCGAATTTTTGGAGGAGCTCAAGGGCCTTGGGGTTCAGGAGGTTTTGTCCAAAGAGAAAAAATTCGACCCTCAAGCCCGGGAACGAACGGTTTGGGTCGGAGTTTCGCAACTTAATCGTGAAGGTGATCCGGTCCCGTTTGTCGTCAAAATCCCCTCCTTCAATTCGTGTGCTTTTCCCACGAATGACACTCACGGTGATGCGGGAGTTAAACTCAGACTTTGTCGTGAGCGGCTCGCCTGACCTCACCAGATGTGGCGCCAAAAAGATGGCGACGAGGGCGAAACGAAACAGAAGTTTCATAGTCCGACCCTTTTAGTTCCGAAAACCAAAGATACACGCTCCAAGTCGGTCGAATGGACGTCAAACGTCCGCAGCTAAGCTACTCGTCCGTTTCTTCGGCCCCCGGGGACTCTTGCTGAAGTTTTTGAAGGAGTTCACTCATGTCTTCCACCTCGGACCAGACGGCGCGACTGACATAGATTGGAGCCTTCTGTTGGGCGGCCATCGCCAGGCAATCGCTCGGGCGCGCATCGAGTTCGATGATCTTGCGTTGCTGGAGTTCGTTCTCCGCCGTAAGAATCAGCCGACCGAAATAGGTCCCATTCTTGAGGTCATTAACGACCACCCTCTCAACCTTGGTGCCTAGCGATGTCAGGATCAGCCCGATCAAGTCATGAGTGAGTGGTCGTTCTTTTTCCGCACCATTAAGAAACATCCCGATCGCCGCTCCGACCGACTGGTCCATGTAGATCACGAAGACCTTCTCTTCGTTTCCAAGAAACGTCGCACAGCCCGCCGCGGTCGGAATGAGAGCTCGGATTTGCACCGGGACAACAGACTTGTTCACCATAACACCCTAGCAGCATTCGGGCGTCGAGGCAGGAGAAAATTTCCTCAAAATCCCGTCGGTCAAAAGATAATGAAAAAGAGAGCGACGATTACCGCAAATACAAACAGTGCAGTCAAAATCGCCGGGAGCAGTCCGGCAAAGGAGGCCCGGAGAGCCTCTGTGCGGGTGATCGAGGCTTGGGCTTCGGGAAGGTTCTTCAAAAGTCCGTCGGCGTGGAGCTTGGCGAATCGGACAATGGCGAGATTCCGGTGGTGGGGGGTCAGGCCGTCGACGACGGGATGCATCTTCTTGAGAAACGCTTCGAACCGGGATGTCTCGGAAAAAATATTCAACGCCACGAGATTGTCGTCCGGATCCGTCACGAGGTGGTCCGGCATTCGGGCAAAGGTCTCTGCCGTCACAGTGCATAGATCCCGGATGCCAATGTGGTATTGTCCGGAAAGCGCTCGAATCTCCGGATCGAGGAGGATCGAGGAGACAAACTTTCGGATTTCGTTCATCCCGCCCGGCGAGTTCAAGCTCTTCCCGAGTCGCAGGTAGCGAACAAACTCTCTCTGGGCATTCTCAAAAATGTAGGGACGCACGTCTCAAACGGGAAACACGGATCAAGATGCCACAATTCCGGGCGATGCCACCAACGTTTTTTCCAGGATTCCATGCTTGCACCTCGGCAGATTTGAGCGATACTGGTCGGCTACCGTTTTTCCAGTCATGACAATCATCGAAAAAATCGAATCCGAGCAGTTGAAGAGCGACCTAAAAGAATTCAAGGTCGGGGACAGCGTAAAAGTCCATACCCGTGTTGTCGAAGGCGACAAGGAGCGGATTCAGATTTACGCCGGCATCGTCATCGGCCGCAAGGGCACAGGCGCCAATGCGAACTTCACCGTGCGCCGCGTCTCTTACGGCGAAGGCGTCGAGCGGGTCTTCCCATTGCACTCGCCGCGTATCTCGAAGGTCGAGGTCGAACGCCAAGGCTCGGTCCGTCGTTCGAAGCTAAACTTCCTCCGGAATCGCAAAGGCAAGTCGGCCACGACGGTGAAGGAAAAGGCCGAGCGGGCCTAGATGCCCTGCTCGTTTGAGCACGAGGCCATCTTGTTCGCCAGCGGGATTGGCCCTGTGGCGGGAATCGACGAAGCCGGTCGGGGGCCGCTAGCCGGTCCGGTTGTGGCCGCGGCCGTCGTTCTTCCCCGGACGTTTGACACCCGTGGCCTCGATGACTCGAAAAAGATTCCCCACGGTCGGAGGCGCGAGCTTTTCGATCGGCTCACACGCTCCCCCGAGGTGCTCTGGGCCGTGGCATCCCGGGATCACGCATCCATCGATCGGCTCAACATCCTCCGCGCCACGCATGAGGCGATGCGCGAGGCCTTACTCAGCCTTCGAGTCCGCGCCGCCCATGTCCTGATCGACGGACTTCCAGTTCCCAATTTCCCGGTCGCACAGACGGCCATCGTCGGGGGAGACCGAACGAGCCTGAGTATCGCTGCGGCGAGCATCATCGCAAAAGTCACGCGCGACGACGAGATGGATCGCCTCGACCGCATGTATCCCGAATACCACTTTGCCAAACACAAAGGCTATCCAACTCCAGAACATCTTGCCAGACTTCGCACCCATGGCCCTTGCCCGGTTCATCGCAGAAGTTACGCGCCGGTGGCGCAAGCCGAGCGCTGCTGAGGCGCCCCATATCGCCCTCGGACGCCGGGGAGAAGACATCGCCGTCCGGCAGTTGAGGAATCGGGGATACAAAATCCTCCGCAGGAATTTCCGCGCACCACGGGGTGGCGAGGTCGATGTTATCTGCCGCGACAAACGCCATGGCGAGTTGGTATTCGTCGAGGTCAAGACCCGCTCGTCGGAAGACTTCGGCAGGCCGATGGATGCGGTCGATCAGAAAAAGCGCCGATTAATCGTCCGTGGTGCCATGACCTGGCTCCGGTTGCTCGAAATGCCAGACATTACGTTTCGCTTCGACGTTGTCGAGGTCATCGATTCCGACCCACCCGAAGTTCGGCTTATCGAAAACGCCTTCCAGCTTCCCGACTCTTACGGCTATTGACGTGCTCGCACAGCCTCCCTTAAACCGTCGCGATTAAATCCCCGATCCGGGACCGATCTCACCAGGCTTCGCACAATCGAGATTCCGTGCCAGGGTGCTGGCGAAATCGAGAAGCACTGCAAGCGATTCTTCAATGGATGCTTCGTTCGTGCGAATCTCGATTTCCGGAGCCTCGGGCGCTTCGTAAGGCGAACTGACTCCCGTGAAGTCCGTGATCTCTCCAGCCCGCGCACGCTTGTAGAGCCCACGGGGATCCCTCGCCTCACAAACGGAAATCGGCGTATTGATGAAAATCTCCGCAAACGGAATTCCGTCGCTATGGCAGATTTCACGAACCCGGTTCCGGTCCGCACGGTAGGGCGAGATTAGCGAGCAAATGACGATCAAACCGGCTTCGGCCATGAGCTTTGCCGCCTCGCCAGCACGGCGGATGTTCTCTGAACGATCATCAGGTGAGAACTTCAGATTCGAGCAAAGCCCGTGCCTCAGATTGTCGCCATCCAAGATGAACGCGGACAGCCCCTTCCGGTGAAGTTGGAACTCCAGACCTGTCGCCAACGTCGATTTGCCAGAGCCTGAGAGACCGGTAAGCCATAACACAACCCCACGGTGACCGAGAAGATCAGCACGTGCCTCACGCGTGACCGGACTAACTGTCCAAGTCAGATTATCGCTTGCGACACCCGGTTGATCGGCTTCGTATTCGGCTTCGCGCACGATCCCTCCGCCACCGATTCTCTTCCCCTGCAAAATAACGAACCGTCCTGTCTCGCTGACCTTGTCGTGCCGATCAAATGCTATTGGCCGCCGCGCACGGATCCGAACATCGGCGACTTCGTTTTTCTGAATTGCGACCGATTGACCCGGAAGCGGCTCGAGCGTGGAGGAGTCGAGCACACGCTGGATCTCCACAACGCGGGCTTCAACCGACTGTGTTCCCAACTTGAGGGTGAAGGCTTGGTTGACGGCCAGCGGCTCGTTGCCGAGCCAAAAGAGACTCACATGGAGCTCGCGGCCTTCGGCCGGCCCCACCCCGGCGTGGCTGCCAATCTGCCCGCGCTCAACAAAAATTTGTTCCTCCAAGGTGATGGCGACTGACTGTCCGACCCTCGCCGATGCCTGAGCGGTTGCACTTCCCCACGACTCGAAACTCTTCACTCGACTCCGTTTCCGGTCGGGCCAAAAAATCAACTCATCACCGATCTTCAGTCTGCCCGACTCAATCCGGCCAGCAAGAATCCGCCGCTCGTCGAAGCGATACACATCCTGGAGAACGAGTCGAAGTGGGCGCCCCTCGGGATCGGCGGGAACATCGAACCGATCAAGCGCCTCAAGAATCGCCGGCCCCGGAAACCAGGGCATCTGAGCACTCTCCTTCGTGATGTTTTGCCCCTGCTTGGCGGAGATTGGAATGAAGTAACGTGGAATCACCCCGAGCTTTGCCAAAAAAACCGAATATTCCGCACGGATCGTTTCGAAGATTTCCTCGCGAAAACCCACCAAATCCATCTTGTTCACGGCGACAACGACCTGCTTGATTCCCAGCAATGAGAGAAGATACGCGTGGCGTTTCGATTGCTCTTGGATCCCCTCGTTGGCATCGATCAGGAGGATCGCCGCATCGGCGCTCGCCGCACCCGTGATCATGTTCTTAAGAAACTCCTTGTGTCCGGGCGCATCGATAATGACGTATTCCCTCAGCGCCGTGCGGAACGGAAGCTGCGTCGTATCGATGGTGATGTTCTGCTCCTGCTCCTCCAGCAAGGCATCGAGCAAAAAGGCAAACTCGAACTCCATTCCCTCGGCCTCACTGGCTTTTCGAATCTGCTCGATCTTCCCCTCGGGCAGAGAATTCGTGTCATGGAACAATCGTCCGATCAACGTGGATTTCCCGTGATCGACGTGCCCAACGATGACGATGCGAAGCTTGGACGCTTGCGGATTTAAGACTGTAGGTCGCGGATCGGTCGGGGTGGTCACATTCATTATTTCGCTAGTCATTTGGCAACCCGCACTCACATGAAGCCCTTGGCCCGCAGCTTCTGCATGGCATTGCGCTCGTGATGATCTTGGGCGCGCCCCGCCCGCTCGCTGGTTCTCGTGACCATCAGCTCCGCAATGATCTCATCAATGTTGGCCGCGCCGCTCACGACGGGCTTCGTAATCGGCCAGCAGCCGAGCGAGCGGAAACGATAGGATTTCCCGTCTTCGCCGGGACGCGCAAAATACATTTGCGGAATCGGAATTTTTTCACGGTCGATGTAGCGCCAGATATCCACCTCCGTCCAATCCAGCAGCGGCTGAACGCGAATGTGCTCACCGGGATCGATCTCGGTTGTAAACTGGTTCCAAAATTCCGGCGGTTGGTCTTTGTAGTCCCACTCGAACTCGGCGTTCCGTGGAGAAAAATATCGCTCCTTCGCACGGGTCGGATCCTCATCGCGCCGGATGCCGGTGATGAGCGCGTCGAACTTCCGATCGGACAGCACTTGCTGGAGCGCCACTGTTTTCAACTCATGCGTCACCGTCACCGGATCGTGGGTCTCATAGCCCACAGGGGCCGGATACGCTCCCCGCCCGGCCCTCGCATCTTCGTTGATCTTCACGATCAAATCCAATCCGTAGTGATCGACCGCCCATTCCCGAAATTCGAGCATCTCGGGAAACTCATATGTCGTGTCGATATGGAGCAGCGGATAGGGGATTTTCCCGCAAAACGCCTTCTTCGACAGCCAAATCAACACGTTCGAATCCTTCCCCATGCTCCACGGCATGCAGAGATTTGAAAATCCATGATAGGCCTCGCGCAGGATGTAAATGCTCTGCGACTCCAATTCGTCCAAGTGATCCATGAGTAATCCCCTACTAAAACGGTGGACATTTTGTTTTGCCAGCGAAAAAGTGCTCGCATGCAATCAACGCTTCAGCCGGGCATCATCCAGAAGATTGGTTCCGAGCTCGCGATCGCGTGGAGCGACGGGCTCGAATCCTTCCTCCCGCTCGATTCTCTCCGCCGCGCCTGCCCCTGTGCGACGTGCTGCGGCGAGCCCGATGTCACGGGCACCGTCGTCCGCCCGGCGACCTCGCTTACTCCGGCCAGCTTTGAGCTCCTGAGCTGGCAATCCGTCGGCGGCTACGGGCTTCAACCCAAGTGGGGCGACGGACACAGCACGGGAATCTTTTCATATCCCCTCCTCCGGAGGCTGGCGCAGCCGCCGGATTCGACGCCCGGTCGCCTTCCCTAGACCCCAAAACGCTTCAGGGCCTCATGACGTAACTCGCCGCCTCGATCAGCAGGGACGCTAGCGCGGCCATCTTCACCGGCTTGTTCAGATAGCTGTTCATGCCTGCGTCGAAGCAACGCTGGCGGTCGGCGGGAACGATGTTGGCGGTGAGGGCCGAGATGAAGGCGGGCTTGCTGGCAGAGGTAGAACTTTCCTGGGAACGAATGGCTTCTGTCGCCTCAATCCCGTCCATTTCGGGCATCTGCGGATCCATCAACACACAATCGATCTGCTCAAGCCGATGGATTTCGACCGCCTCAATCCCATTCTTCGCCGCGAAGGGTTCGTAACCGAGACGACGGACAAGGCTGAGCATGAGCTTAAGATTCACCTTGTCGTCCTCTACGATCAGTATCCTCAGTGGCCGTTCGGCGGAAAAACTGGAGTCAAACACGGAGGGCAGAGGAGCGGTCTCGGGCGATGTCGCGGCTAGGCTGAGCGGCATGGAGAGTGTGAACTCCGAGCCCTGGCCCGGCTGACTCCGCACGGTGAGTGTCCCGCCCAGAAGCTCGGCGAGCCGACGGGAAATCGAGAGTCCCAGACCGGATCCCCCGTGACGGCGGGACACGCTGGAATCCGCCTGGGTAAACGGTTGAAAGATGCGCTCGATATGTTCGGGGGGAATTCCGCAGCCGGTATCTTTGACAAAAAACTCGTAGTTCGCCGCATCGCCCATCGGACGCAAACCCATGGTCACGCTGCCGCTCTCGGTGAATTTGAGGGCATTGCCAGCTAGGTTGATCAGGATTTGCCGAAGGCGGCCGGGGTCGCCGGTCAGCTTTTCAGGAATGTTCTCTTCGATGGAAACGCCGAAGGCCAGCCCCTTGTGCCGAGCCTGCTGGGAGAGCAGAGCGTGGATGTCGCCGAGAATTTCACGGGGAGTGAAGCCGGTCTTCTCGACCTGAACTAGCCCGGCCTCGAGGCGACTGTAATCCAGCACATCATTGAGGATCCGCAAGAGCGACTCGCCACTGGAACTGATCGTTTCCACATAGTCCCGCGCCTCGCACGGCAAATCGGGTATCTTTGCCAGCAACTCGGAAAAGCCCAGGATCCCGTTGAGCGGAGTGCGGATCTCGTGGCTCATCACGGCGAGAAACTCTCCCTTGGCCCGGTCGCCGGCTCGGGCTTTTTCGGAAAGTTCCTTTTCGTGCGCGAGGGCATCGGAAAGTTTCCTCTCCCTTGTGCGTCCCTCCGTCACATCCCAGTTCGTGCCGATCATGCGCTGCGGCTGGCCGGAGCCATCCCAGATCACCGTGGCCATCGACCGAAGGATGCGCTGGCAGCCATCGTTGGCACGCACGATGCGGAACTCGGTAATCAGCGGATGGGCCCTGGACCGCAGGGCTTCATTAAACGCGGAGATAAGCCCCGCCCGATCGTCGGGGTGAATGGAGCGCTCGGACTGCTCGATGAGATCGCCTTTGTCGTCGGCGGGCAGACCATGGAGAATGTGCATCTGCGCGTCCCATTCCAATATCTTGGTGACGACATCAAACTCCCAAATGCCGACTTGGCTGGCCTCGGTCGCAAGGTGGAGACGTTCAGCCACCGTGCGGAGATGTTCTTCGGATCGCTTGCGCTCGCTGATGTCCCGAAATGTCCAGGTTCTGCCGTAGTATCGTCCGTCCTCCCCAACGACCGGAAACGAATAGCGATCCAGGATCTTTCCATCCTTCAAGGCGATCTCGTCATGGGAAGCTTCTTCCGGATGGGCATAAAGATAGCGGACCTTGTCCGCGAACTCCCCGGGATTTTTGGTCACCTCCGTCACCCACCGGACTTGAATTTTGTCGTCGGGATCGTTTGCAATGTGTGGCGGAATCCTGAACAAATCTACGACCTGCTGGTTTTGGAGAATCTTGCGGCCCTCCTCGTTCACGACAATCGTCGCATCGAGGGACGAGTTCACTTGGGCTTCGAGAAAGGCGGTCTTCCAGAGCATCTCTTCCTGCACCCGCCTCCGCTCGGTCACATCGCGCTGGATGCCGATGAACCGAAGAGGATCATCTGGTTCACCCCGGAGCGGACCGATGAAAAGCTCGTTCCAGAAGGGCCGACCGTCCTTTCGGTAATTCAGGATCTCGCCCTCAAAGGACTCACCCGCATCCAGGGCCGCCCGGATTTTTAGAATCGTTGCCGGTTCGGTGTCGGGCCCCTGCAGAAAGCTACAACTGTGGCCCAGGATCTCACGCCCGGCATAGCCCGTGAGTTCAGTGAAAGCCGTGTTGGCGTAGATGACCCGGCGGTGCTCATCGGAGACGAGCACGCCTTGCGATACGGAGTTCAGTGCGACTTCCCGAAGCCGCAGCGTTTCTATGGAAACTTTGCGCTCTTTGCGCAGGCGACTTCCCTCGAGGGCGTGCTTGACCGCCGAGCCGAGACGTGTGAGCCGGTCTTTCAAGAGATAATCGGTCGCACCCTGCCTCATCGCTTCCACGGCCGTATCCTCTCCAATGGTTCCCGAGACGAGGATGAACGGAACAGCAAGCGAGCGCTTCCGAACCAACTCGAGCGCACGAAGACCATCGAATTGCGGCATTTGAAAATCCGACAGAATGAGGTCGAGATCGGCATCAAGGTGATCCAGGAAGTCTACTTCGTTATCCACTCGCAGCCATTCGGGATCGAGGCCGGCACGGTGGAGTTCTCGCAGCATGAGTTCCGTGTCCGCCGGACTATCCTCGACCACTAGGATTTTCAGCGGCGGCGTCATGTCAATTCCTCCGATTTCGGCGAATGGTTGAGCCTCAGCCAATAGAGCCCGAGTTCCTGCACAACTTCAGAAAACCTGTCGATATCCACCGGCTTGACGATGAAACTGTTCACGCCAAACCCGTAACATTCCATGATATCGCTTGGTTCCTGCGAGGACGTGAGCACCACCACGGGGATCGTCCGGGTGCGCGGATCGCCCTTGATGCGGCGGAGCACTTCCACGCCAGCGACCTTGGGCAATTTCAGATCGAGAATAATCAGCTTGAGGTGCCTTAAGCTTTTCCGATTCCGGTGAGCGCCTTCGCAAAAGATGAAATCGCAGGCCTCCTCGCCATCGCGAGCCACATGAATCCGGTCACCGAGGTGGACTTTTCTCAGGGCTCGCCGGGCCAATTCCAGATCCTGAGGGTTATCCTCGACCAGCAAGAGCTCGGTGTCATTGACGGGATTCATCGGGTTGTCTCTGCTCCCAGCGTGAAAAAAAACGTGGAGCCGGAATTCACTTTGGATTCGGCCCAGATACGCCCGCCATGGCGGTGGATGATACGCTGACAGATGGCCAGGCCCACGCCGGTTCCCTCGTATTCCTCCGCACGGTGCAAGCGTTGGAATACTCCGAAAAGTTTGTCCGAATAGCGCATGTCGAAACCGGCGCCGTTGTCGCGGACGAAAAACACGGTGCCGCCATCTTCCTGCCGGCTTCCGACTTCGATCTTCGCTGGATGTGAACCCCGGGTATACTTGAAGGCGTTCGAAAGAAGATTGACCCAGACTTGCCTCAATAAAGCGGGATCGCCGTGCGACGGCGGCAAGTCGTCGATTTGCACGTCGATGCCTCGATCGATTTCCAAAGCTCGCAAGCCTTCCACAGCGGAACGCACGAGGCTCGTCGTGGGAAATGTTACATTTTTCATCGCTTCGCGACCCAACCGCGAAAACCTCAGTAAATCGTCGATCAGTGTTCCCATCTGACGCGCGCTGGCCCGGATCGTCTGCAAAAAGCGCTCTCCCTCCCCGGCCAACTGCGGTGCATAATCCTCCAAGACCGCCTGGGAGTATCCATCCACAGCGCGGAGCGGAGCGCGCAGGTCGTGCGACACGGAATAGGAGAACGCCTCGAGCTCCCGGTTGGCCGCCTCAAGCTGGGCCGTGCGTTCGAGCACGCGTTGCTCGAGGGTGGCGTTGAGTCGTCGCACGTCTTCTTCGGCTTTTCGACGTTCAGTCACATCGCGGATGTTGCACTGGATCACCTTCTCGCCATCCACCAAATAGACATTGCTGACAAATTCCACCTCGATGGCCCGGCCATCGCGGGTTTTCAACGGCAGCCCTCCGTAACGCACATACTCCTTCGATCGCAATTCCGCGAACTTCGCCTCGTTGGCCACGACATCCTTGAAAAAGCCGAGCTCCCAGATCGCCTTGCCAAGGAACTCTTCATACGTAAACCCCATCAACTCGATCAGGAACGGGTTCACATCCGTGACCATCCCGGTCTGCGCATCGAGGATCAGGATTCCGTCTTTTGCGGTCTCAAAGAGTCGCCGATACTTGAGTTCGGAGAGCTTCAATGCCAACTCGATCCGTCTCTCCTGAGTAACATCCCGCCTGGTATTCAGGATGCAGCGCTCCCCGTTGAGCGTGATGGTGCGGGAGGAGAGTTTGAACACCACATGGCGACCATCCCTCATGCGCAAGGTCCCCTCATAGTCCAGACACTCGCCGTTGGCTTGGAGGGCGCTCAGGAAACCCAATCGCTCATCTTCTTTCAGCCACCGGGAATAATCCGAGCACGTCTTTCCGATGACCTCCTCCGGGGTGGTTGTCCACATTCGGCAGAGTGCCGCATTGGCTCGAAGGAGTGTGCCGTCGGACGCTCGAGCAAGCGACACGCAATCCGTGCTCAGCCAGAATGCATTGGAAAACAACTCCTCGCTCTCGCGTAGATCCGCTTGAGCCTGCACAGGGTCAATGCTTGTGGAAGTTTGAGGCAACATTTTGATCGATCCAGGTGGGAAAATTTCAACCCAAATCCTAGAACGATCTCCCTGCGAAAGACATGGGGTGAAAACCCCATATCCGAGCCTGCCTCACTCAGCACTACTTAGCCTTAAGCCACGGCGCATCGGCCTCCGTGGTTTTCAGCGAGTTCATAACGACAAAGAGCAATCCCTCAAGCATCTCGGGCGTTGTGCGGTATACGTCGGTGACGCCCGCCGGCGGCTCCCACGTCGAGGCGGGAAGCGACGGAACAAAACGGAGATCTTTGATATCAACGACGGCCGTGAAGTCTTGACGGGTGATTTCCATCCGCCGGGGAACGTATCCTGCCGCCACCCACACCCGTCCCTGAAAATCCTCGGCTTTTGTCGCCCGGGCCAACTCGGGCATGAGCCCGGCGGTCAAAACCCGGCAATCCTCGCCCCCGACCGTCTCAACCTCCGCGACATCCGGTCGGGAAATCGCGAAGAGCGCTGGCAAGAAAATCGCCTGCTGCGCCGTGATCGGCAGAAAAATTGGCGTTGTCAGCTTCACGTTCTTCTTCGGCTTCACCTGAAACTGCGAGACAAGGAACTCGACCTTCTTGCCGGGCGTGGCCCAGACCTCATTCCCATTCCGGCAGACCGTAAACTGCTCGCCCATCACCGGTGCCTCCAGGCGAACCTTGTCCGGAAACTGCACCGCCGCCTCGAGGGCCGCCCCCTTCATCGCACCGGGCAGGCGACCAGTCACATCGGTCATCTCCAGAGTGAGCGTGGCCGCGCGGTTCGGGCTCTTCGTTTCTGCCAGCAAAACTCCCCAGATCGGCTGAAAAATCTTCGCGATCACATCGTAGGGATTGTCGCGTGGTGGCGCCTCCTGGGCCTGAGCCAACGGCGCGAGTGAGAGCAGGACAGCGAAAAATCGGAACGGGAGTGACTTCATCTCCGCCCTGCATAGCGGTGATTCCCACGCGTTGCAAAAATTATCGCTTTGCATTTTTCCCCGCCTGGGTGTGCTTTATCACCTGAGAAATGCCTAAAGATCACGGGTTACATACGGACTGAGCATGATTGCCATCGGAATCATCTACGCATTTGTCGAGAGCACGATTGAAGGGAAGATCATCCTCCTTACGCTTTTTCTCGCATCGATCTTCAGTTGGTCGGTCATGGTCACGAAGTTGCGCTATTTCAATTTTGCAAAACGTCAAACCCAGCGCTTTTCCGCTTTGTTCCATCGGGACCGTATGCCGCTTCGTATCTATGAACAGGGGCTCCGATTCGATGGCTCGCCATTCTTCGCGATTTATGAGGCCGGAACGACCGAGCTTTGTTTTCAAATGCTCGGGTCCACCGAAGTCGATGAAACCTTCCGCGCCCGTCTCGACGATGCAGAAAAAATCAGCCCGGCTCAAATGCGCGCCGTCCAAGCCGCAATGGAGCGGGCCGTCGGCGAGTCCGCCCTCAAGCTCGAATCGCAGATGATCATTCTATCCACCGCCGTGAGCGGAGGCCCGTTCCTCGGGCTCCTGGGAACCGTCTGGGGCGTCATGGATGCCTTCTCGGGAATCGCCGCTGCCGGCACCGCGAACCTGGCCGCGATGGCGCCTGGTGTTTCCGGAGCTTTGATCACAACCGTCGTCGGTCTGCTCGTCGCCATCCCGGCCATGTTCGGATACAATTTTTTGGTGACCAGCATTCGCTCGATCGTCGTGCAGTCGGATAACTTCGCCGCCGAGCTCTCGTCCGAGATCGAACATCGCTACGTCGAACACGGCCACCGGGATCCCAAGCGTTCCTCCTAACAGATCATGCGTCGCTTCTCATCCCGGCAGAATCTCCAGACGCTCACCGAGCTCAACATCACGCCGCTGCTCGATCTCGCGTTCGTTTTGTTGATCATCTTCATGATCACCACTCCGCTCATCGAGAACAGCATGGACCTCGTGGTGCCCACCAGTTCGACGGCCAAGACGAATGTGAACCCGTCCGAGGTGATCACCATTTCGATCGACAAGAACGAGGCTCTGAAAATCAATAGCGAATCCATCACCGCCGCAGACCTCGAGTCCCGACTCGCTTCGCTTCATGCGCAGAATCCCTCCACCGCCGTTGTCGTCCGTCCGGACCGCGAGCTGGCAATTCAGCGCTTTGTTTCGGTGATGGACATCCTCCAGAGGGTCGGCATTTCCCGCGTGGGTGTCATGACCCATCCGGAAGAAAAAGCCGGGTCACCGGCAACAAAACCCTGACATGTCCGATCCGCGATTCCGGCGGAACTTGATTGTCGTTGCGGCCATCCATTTGGCCATTATCGCCGGCATCTTTTTCCTTTCCCGTAGAGACATTCCCAAGCCCTCCGGCGACGTGGTGTGGATGGACGTCGGAGCCATGGCATCGGCACCGGCCTTTTCCTCGCCGTCCGAACCCGCTTCAGATCCCGAATCTCGTCCGGACCCAACGCCCGAGCCGACTCCGGAAGCTACCCCGGAACCAACGCCAGTCCCGACCCCCGAACCAACCCCGGAAGCGACACCCATCCCAACCCCCGAGCCCACGCCCGATGAGTCTCAGATTCCTCTGGTAACACCGACCCCCACCCCCACCCCGAAGCCAAAACCGACCGCAACTCCGACTCCCAAACCAACTCCGAAGCCCTCCCCAAAACCCACGCCGAAAGAAACCCCGAAACCAACTCCGAAAGCGACCCCAAAGGCTTCTCCCAAGGCATCTCCGAAACCCTCCCCAAAGTCCTCGGCCTCTCCGAAAGCCAGCCCGAAGTCCTCTCCATCAGGCTCGCCGAAGCCAAATCCCTCCGCGAGTCCGGGAGGCACAAGCTCCGCGTCCTCATCAAATAACACGACCAAATCCGAAGGTGCGGGAGCATCCACTCAAGGATCTGGAACAGCCGCAAAATCGGGCACTGCAGGCGACGCCTCGCAATTTGCCTGGTATCACGAACTCATCCACGACCGATTCTACAGCCAGTGGGATCAACCGACATCGATTTTCGATCAGACGAAATCGTTCGTGGCCACCGTCCGAATCCGCATTGAAAAAGACGGAAAGGTTTCGTCGGTGGAAATCGTGAAGTCCTCAAACAACCCTGTGATGGATGAGTCGGTTCTCGCCGCGGCGAAGCGTGTCACACAGATCGACCCCCTCCCCGCCGGCCTCGGCTCGGGCGGTGCCTACACCGTCAATATCAACTTCGAGCTCGAGTAGCCTCGTCAAATTTCCAACAATCACCGCCAAATGAAAATCCAACGCTGCCTCACTTCCGACGGGAACAATGTCCTGACATCACTTCATCCCGATGGCCGCAACGAAATCCTCCGCGGCGATCTTTTCGGTGATCTCACCCCCACCGGGTCCTTCGTTAAGCCCGCGAAGATCCTCGCTCCGCTGGCCCCCGCCTCGGTCTATTGCACGGGTTTGAACTATCGCAAACACGCCGAGGAGACCGGAGCGAAGGTGCCCTCGTTTCCAGTCCTTTTCATGAAGGCGCCCTCATCCGTTCAGAATCCCGGAGGCCCCATTCTCCTCCCGACCCACCTCGCAAGCCACGAGGTCGACTATGAATGCGAGCTTGCCATCGTCATCGGACGCACGGCAAAAAACGTGCCAAGCGACAAGGCGCTCGACTACGTGCTCGGATTCACATGTGCAAACGACGTCAGCGCCCGCGACTGGCAAAAGCAATTCGGCGGCAGCCAATGGTGCCGCGGCAAGACCTTCGATACATTTCTGCCGCTCGGGCCGACCCTCGTGACTCCAGATGAGGTGCCATCCCCCAACGCCCTTCGCATTCAAACGCACCTCAACGGCCAGACAATGCAAGATTCGAATACAGCCGACATGATCTTCGACATCCCCACCCTCATCGAGTTCTTCAGCGGCAGCACCACTCTTGTCCCCGGCACGGTCATTCTCACCGGCACACCGAGCGGGGTCGGAATGGCCCGCATTCCGCCGGTTTGGCTCCAACCCGGAGACACCGTCACGGTCGAGATCGAGAGTATCGGAACCCTCACCAACCCCGTCGCCCTCGAGGTCTAGGAGCCTCGGCCCGTCCGGTTTCCGCTTTTCGCATTCGCCGGGATCGCATAGAAACGTCCGCGAGATGCGGATTCTTTTCATCAAGCTCCGCCATATCGGAGATGCGCTTTTGCTCACCCCGACAATTGTGGCGACAAAACAAAAGTTCCCCCAGGCCGAGATCTGGGTGCTTGTCCGTAAGTCCTGCGAGGGAATGCTGGTGGGCTGTCCGGAGATTGACCGCATTGTTTGCACGGCCCGTCCCGAACGCCACGAACGCCAACTCCGCGGGGCCCTGGACGAGCTGGCTCTCGCACGCCTTCTTCGAACCACACGGTTCGACTACGTTTTTGAATTGGGTGACAACGACCGCGGACGCTGGCTGGCTCTCCTGGCACGCACCCCGAACCGATGCACAAATTCGCACCGGAGCCTCCGTCCCATCTGGCGACCCGCGTTTCACAAGATCTCCAAAAAAAAACGATGGCCGATGCACCAGGTCGAACGCGACTTCGTTTGCCCATCGGATTTCCTCGAGCTCCCGGAGCCGCCCCCAGCCCTCCGATTTGCACCGGAGCGAATGGAAGGGTGGGCACCAGCCGACGGCTTCGAGTCTTACGCGGTCATCCACGCCCCCACCCGCTGGCCGTCGAAGGCCTGGCCACTTGATCGCTGGCGCGAGTTGGCTGCCCGCCTACTGACCTTGATTCCGCACCTCGTCATTAGCTGCGGACCGGATCCCGACGAAGTTCGTGCCGCACGCGAGTTGTGTTCGGGCCTCGGCGATCAAGTCGTTTCTACTGAAGGAAAAGTCAGTTGGTCCCAACTCGCGGGGCTGCTCTCCCGCGCCAGATTTTTTGTCGGCGTGGACACCGCCGCCATGCATCTGGCCGCGGCTGTCAACTGTCCGGTTGTTTGCTTGTTTGGACCGTCAGGAGATTTTGAGTTTCACCCGTGGGCCGTCAAATACTGGATGATCCGGCCACACGATTGGACGGAGCCAGGTATCATCGAGAAAACGCCGCGTGAAGGTCTGATGAACCTCATTCCGGTCTCCCGAGTCTTCGAGGCTTGTCGCGAGGCCGCCACGTTTTGCCGCAAAGGAACATGAATCATCGCCTTTTCTTCGTGGTCAATCAGGACCCCTGGGACGGATCGGCTCATGGGCTCTACTGCCTGCGACATCTCCGATCTCTCGCGGAGGCCGCCCCGAAGAGCTGGTCTGTTATTCT
Source organism: Terrimicrobiaceae bacterium (assembly GCA_049317665.1). Classification (GTDB taxonomy): domain Bacteria; phylum Verrucomicrobiota; class Verrucomicrobiia; order Chthoniobacterales; family Terrimicrobiaceae; genus JBBRHN01. The sequence continues at coordinate 49,562 of JBMOHW010000004.1, forward strand.
CGTTTGCCCAGCCAGGACGTGGCCGGACGATTCTGGTCTCTCGGAAAAAATCGAACTGGTCGGGCTCACCAGCCTCCGTCGTGGAGCCAATCCCTTCGGCCTTCATGTCAACGCGGTCTTCCACTGGGCATCCTGGAGTTTTCTCCGGCAGAACTGTCGACCGGGAGATGTCGTTGCCACAGCGAGCTTCCCCCGGCTCTTTTCGTTCCTCGCTTCGCGACTACTGAAAAGAAATGCCCGTCCGAAGCTGGTTTACGAAGTCCACCAACTCGAATGTCTCTCCCGCCCACCCGGACATCAGAAATGTCGGATGGAGTCTGACGCCCTCTCCCTCGCCGACCAGCTCCTGGCAACCACCGGACCACTCGAGGCGATCCTGCAAAAACAATTTCCGACGAAGCCTGTCACCCGCACAGGTCTTGCGTCCGAATACTCCCCGGTGGCCCTTCGTCAACGCCGGGACGCAGATCCCTTCCGTGTGGGATACTTCGGCTCGGTGTCACCGGAACAGGGAATTCCCTGGCTGGTCGACGCCTGGCCACTTCTCCGAAAGGATTTTCCGACGCTCGAGTTGCACGTCTTCGGCCGCGCAAGACGTGGCGAGGTCTCCCCGGCGTCAGATCCCATCAATGGAATCTTTGTCCTATTACCGGTTCCGTCCCAAGATGTCCCCTTCCGGTGCTGCGAGCTCGACGCACTCATCATTCCCGCATTGGACCAAGGCCATCGCTCAGCGATTGCGTTTACCAAGGCCTACGATTACGCGGGGCTGGCTCTCCCGATTGTTGCCTGCGACCTCCCGACGATCCGTGAAGTCCTAAGACCGGATCGAGAAGCCCTTCTCTTCGGGCCGGGTTCGATCCCGGAGCTCAAGAAATGCCTGCACCGCCTAATCTCGGATAACCTTCTCCGCCATCGATTGCACGACGCCTGCATCGAACGCGCTGGCGAGTTCTCCTGGTCGAAGCGGGCCGCGCACTGGTGGAAGGCGGTGACCCCATGAGGATCAGCATCGTAACGCCGACATGGAATCGTGCAGACGACCTCGCCCGCATGTTCGACAGTGTCGCGAAACAATGCCCGCCACCGGCGGAGCATATCGTTGTCGACAACCTCTCGTCCGACGCCACGGAAAGCATTGTCCAATCCTACGCCTCGAGCGTTTCATATCCGGTCATCCACCGCCGCGAAGCCGACCGCGGCATCTACGATGCGATGAACCACGGCGCCAAGATTGCGACCGGAGACGCGCTTTATTTTCTCAACGATGACGACGCCCTCGTCTCGCACGATTCTCTGAAAACGCTCGCTCTAAGCCTTCAGAATGGCCGGGCCGACTTTGTCTTTGCCGATGTTCTAGTCGTCGATCCCGCCACAGGCGCCTCAAAGCTCCGCTCACACCGCCAAGTCAACCGCTTCACGCTGGCTGAGAAAAGCATTTGCCAACAAGCAACACTCTACACACGAAGCATCCTCGAAAAAGTTGGTCCCTTCGACTCCACACTTCGCGCCGCGGCAGACTACGACTGGATTTTGAAGGCGTTCATCCAGCACGCCGCCCGCGCCGCCTACCTTCGGTTTCCCGTCGCACGATTCTCCATAGGGGGAATCTCCAGCTCCGAGTCAAACCGGGTAGCCTTCGAATCCGAAATGCAGTCGGTCAGGCTTCGATATTACGATGAAACCGATCTCGCACGTGCCAAGCGATTTCGCCGGACCTGGCGCAAGTTCCCCTGGGGCCTGTCGCTCATGCCGGATGGCGGCTCCGCGGCCCGCCTGAACGTCACCTCGCGGATCCCCATCGCGGGCCATTTGCTACCAAATCCCCTCGCCTGGCTGGGATTCTAGCGAGAACAAGAATCGTCCCCCGGCCCGATATTCGACTGGCCGCGATTCCGGAAATCAGGCAAGTTTCCGCCATGCCACCGGATCCTGCAGTCTTCGAAAAACTCGGCAGCTTCTACCTCGGGCGAACCGTCGCCGACGAATCCCCGCTTCTTTACGACTCCCGCGATCTGGTGACCCACGCCGTTTGCGTGGGAATGACCGGCAGTGGAAAAACCGGACTCTGCCTCGCCCTTCTCGAAGAAGCCGCCATGGACGGAATCCCGGCGATCATCATCGACCCCAAGGGCGATCTCGGAAATCTCCTGCTCACATTTCCCGATCTCCGAGCAGAGGATTTTCGACCATGGATCGTGGAGGATGACGCTCGACGGAAGGGCATGGAGCCCGACGCTTGGGCCGCCAAGCAAGCCGAGACATGGCGCGACGGCCTCGCCAGTTGGGGCCAAACTGGAGAACGCATCCGCTCCCTCCGCAGCAAAGCCGAATTCGCGATCTACACACCGGGTAGCTCGGCTGGCATCCCGGTCAACCTCATCGATGCCTTTCATGCCCCGGAGGGAGCTGACGACGAAGCGCTCGCCGAGCACGCCCAGACTTCGGTTGCAGGCCTTCTCGGTCTGCTCGGCTCATCGGCAGACCCGGGCAAGAGCCGCGAAGGCGCGTTTCTCTCCGCGATCTTGATCCATGAATGGAAAGCGGGCCGCTCGATCGATCTTCCCGGTCTGATCACGAAAATCCAAAAGCCACCCTTCGACAAAATCGGCGTTCTCGACCTCGAATCGTTCTTCCCGGCCAAGGATCGGTTCGAAATGGTGCTTTCCCTGAATAATCTGCTCTCGTCGCCAGGTTTCGCGATGTGGCAGTCCGGCGATCCCCTCGACATTGCGAAGTTCCTCCAAACGAGCGACGGACGCCCTCGCCACGCGATCTTTTCCATCGCGCACCTCGATGATGCCCAGCGAATGTTTTTCGTCTCGCTCCTGCTCAACGAAGTCGTGGCATGGATGCGCCGGCAGAGCGGCACGACCAGCCTCCGAGCGCTCGTCTACATGGATGAGATCTTTGGATACTTCCCGCCCGTCGCGAACCCTCCGTCGAAACTTCCGCTTCTTACTCTGCTCAAACAAGCCCGCGCCTTCGGAGTGGGTGTCGTTCTCGCGACACAGAATCCGGTCGATCTCGATTACAAGGGCCTCGCCAATGCGGGCACATGGTTCATCGGGCGCCTCCAGACCGACCGCGACAAAGCCCGGGTGATCGAGGGTTTGCTTGGCACATCCTCGTCCCTCTCCAAGGCCGACCTCGAAGCGCTCCTCTCAGGTCTCGGGAGCCGGAAATTCCTACTGAACAATGTCCACGACGACGGACCAGTCGTCTTCGAATCCCGCTGGGTCATGAGCTACCTCCGCGGACCGCTCACCCGCGATCAAATCAAGGTTCTCATGGCCGGCCAACGCCGCGAGTCTTCACCACCGCCAGTGGCCGCTACTGCCACGGAAGCCTCATCTCAAGCCCCATCCGTTCCGCCCGGAATTCCCCAGGTTTTTCTCGAATCGCCGACAACATTGGAGCCACGTCTGATCGGAGCCGCAACGGTTCGTTTCTCGGACGCCAAAGCCGGCATCGAAGCGACCCGCGAGATTCTTCTCGCGGCAAATTTCCCGACCGGGCTCGCGCCCATCGACTGGTCGCAGGCCGAAACTCTCGATGTCCCACTCGACGCGTTTACCAAATCCCCACCCGATGCCGCCCGGTTTGCCGCTCTCCCCACCGAAGCCGCACAACCGAAAAACTTCGCGCTTTGGGAAAAGGATTTCGCTAGATGGATCGCAGATAACGAACGCCACGAAATCTTCAAGTGTGCCGCACTCCGTCTCACCTCCGCCCTCAACGAAGCGGAGCAGGATTTCCGGGCGCGCCTCACCCTCGCAGGGCGGGAACAGCGGGACGCAAAGGTTGACGAGCTCCGCAAGAAATATGCCCCGAAATTCAGCGCAATCCAAATGCGCATCACTCGGGCCGAGGCAGCCGTCGAGAAACAAAAAGGCCAGGCCCGCGATGCCTCGTTCCGGACCGCGATTTCCTTTGGCAGCTCGATTCTTGGTGCCTTTCTCGGGCGAAAGGCACTCAGCGCATCGACCATTACCAAGGCCGGCACTGCGGCCCGCAGCGCGAGCCGCGCCATGCGTGAGGGCGCTGACGTTGGCTTGGCAAAAGAATCCGTCGAATCCCTGGTGTCCGAGAAAAGTCGCTTGGAATCCGAATTCGAAGCCGACTCGGCCGCATTCGCCTCGCAGTTCGAGGCCCCTGAGATCGAATCTCTCGCCCTCAAACCCTCACGGGGTGGCATTACGGTTCGCTTAGTGGCTCTCGGCTGGATCTAGGCGTAACTCTATAATGCAAAAGGAGGTGGGACGCAAAAGTCAGGGGGGTCCTCCCTTGGTACGGGATCCGACCTAAGGAGCTGATAACACGAAGTGTACCCCTACTTCCCGAACGACTTCTGCTGCTCGTAGGCCGGCGGCGGTAGGTTTTCCGGAAGACCGAGTGGCTCGACAAGCTCTTCTTGATCGTCATCCTGCCGCACCGGACGGCCTTCGGCATCCATCAGACGGGCGGTCACAAAGATGATCAGGTTCCGCTTGATCTTCTGGTCAACGTCCGAACGGAAGAGTCGACCCGCGAGCGGGATGTCCCCAAGAATTGGAACCTTATCTTGAACCTTTTGCACATCCTCGCGGATCAAACCGCCAAGCGCCACCGTCTGGCCATCCCAGATGCTGACACTCGTCGTCACCTTGCGGGTTGAGAAAATCGGTTGGTTGACCACGTTATCGGTCAAGATACTTGTCGTAATCGTCGCCGGCAAAACGAGGGTTGGTCCAAGGATGGGACTCCCGTAGTTGATAAATCCTTCGAATTCGACAACCTCTGGCGAGAGATTTAAGTCGATTGTATAGTTATCCGGACCCACGACTGGCTCGACCTCCAGCGTCACACCAATATCCCGCGTCTCGAATGCTGTCGGCGTCGAGGGCGTCACGAGCCCCTGCGCAATGAAACCACTCGCGGTGGCTGTCAGCGTTACCCCGGCCGACGTGTCAGCCTCTGGGGGTTCGGGAGGATTGAATTCCGTCGGGTAGGGGAAATTCCTCACGACTTTTACTACGGCCTTATTCCCACTCTTCGTCGTCACCTTGGGGGCACTCATTAGATCCACCCCTTTCTTCTGGTTCAGTGCGCGGATGACGACTTGGAACTGCGTATTGCTGAAAATGCCCGATAGACCAAAGATCCCCGGCGCGGCAGCCACAGTCCCCGGCGGAATCCCCGCCAAGAGCGCATCGATCGAGTTGGCCGTCACTGCTGCACCTGGAGTCGTTCCAGAACCACTCCGGAGTCCGCCCGTGACAGGGTTCGACCCAAT
>JBMOHW010000005.1:0-51746 GCA_049317665.1 Terrimicrobiaceae bacterium
ATCCTCTTACGAGGGCCGAAAAACATCCGCCACCTTGATTTTAAGGTCAAGGATTTGTTTTTGTATTTTTGACCGGTCCTCTGCCGTGAGGCCTGCCTGGCCGAGGCTGTTTTTCAATCCCTCCATCTTTTCTTTAAGTCGTTGGACGAGCAATCCGGTCCAGATTTGCTGCGCGCGACTCAGCGGCTCAACCAGCGAATGGCGGGTCTCCAGCGCGGATAGTGTGCGTTCGGCCACCTCGCCGAGCTCGGATACGACGGCATGGAGGACTGCGCCTTCAGGTTCCTGCCCATCGACTTTTACAATGACATCGAGCAGGTGTCCCCCTGGTTCGATCTCAGCAGCCGGGGGTTGTTCGAGAAGCCAGGTCCGCACAGAGCCATCGATCAAGGCCAGTCTACAGAGCATCGCCAAACCTTGGGAAAGTGGAATCGATTCCAATCGCCGGACGGGTTCTTGCCTGCTCGCCTCGCCGGGGTCCGGGGCGGGGGCTTTCATCGCCTGCCGAATCGATTCTCTCGGGATGGCGAGATCTGTGGTGAGCGTCACGACCAGCGAATCTCTCATCGCGGCGTCGGATACGAGGGCGAGTGGCGGACCCAGGCGCTTGACGAGTTTCGAGACGCCGGCCGCATCGCCGAGCTCCCCATGGGCTCGAGCGCGATCGACCGAGTGCCGGAAGAAATTTTTCGCCGTTCCGACGAGCTCGCGGAATGCCTCAGCCCCACGCGAACGGAGGAAGGAATCCGGGTCCTCTCCGGCGGGAAGCTCCACAACTTTCACATCGAGTCCATTGGAGAGCAGGGCAGGGAGAGAACGCGCGACGGCTTGCTGGCCGGCATTGTCTGAGTCGAAGCAGAGCAAGACCGTCTCGACGAATCGGCTGAGGAGCCGGGCCTGATCGCCGGTAAACGCCGTGCCTTGCGGGGCAATGACATTGCGGACGCCGGCCTCGAAGGCGGAGATCAAATCCAACTGCCCCTCACAGACGATCGCGGACTTCTCGTTGATGAGATCGCGCTTGGTTTTATCGAGCCCGTAGAGGACGCGACCCTTTGTGAAAAGCGGGGTCTCTGGGGAATTCACATATTTGGCCGCCTTCGCCTCGGGATCCAGAACGCGACCGCTGAAGGCGACGACCTCGCCGTAGTCGTTGCGGATCGGAAACATTACTCGATCCCGGAAACGACTGTATATTTTTCCCCCGCCGTCCGATTCGTCCTTGGCCGAGGCCAGCCCGCTTTGCGTGATTTCCTCCTGCGAAAATTTTCTCTCGCGAAGGTGGTCGAGGATGGCGTCCCACGAATCCGGCGCATACCCGAGTTGCCAGGATTTCGCGATCTCGCCGCCGATCCCCCGCGATTTGAGATAACCGCGGGCGATTTCGCCCTCCGGAGCCTTAAGCAACTTGCGATGGAACCATTCCGCCGCCTCTGCATGGAGGGCCAGCAAACGCTGACGCAACCCGTGCTGGCGATTGTCATCCGGACCGCCCGCTTCCTCGATCACGGGCACACCCGCGCGCTGCCCGAGTCGCTTCACCGCCGTCGGAAAATCCACGTGTTCGTAATCCATGACGAACCGCAGCACCCCCCCGCCCGCCCCGCATCCGAAGCAGTGGAATGACTGCCTCGCCGGGTTGACGTGAAAGGACGGGGACTTCTCCCGATGAAAGGGACACAGGGCGCGAAAGCTCGTCCCGGCACGTTTCAAGGGAAAATACGAGCCAATGACATCGACAATGTCGTTCGCCTCGGCGACCCGCTGGATGGTTTCCTCGGAGATCAATCCCACGGCAGGAGGCTAGTTGGCGACGCGGGGGATTCGCGGCATTGGGCGGATTTCGCGACTGGACCGAGCCTTCATGCCGCCGCTTTCAGGGGATCCGGCGTCTTGATGATCGGGAGAAAAAACGGCTCGCCGACAACCTCGTCCAAAGCGGCAACGTCCTTGAGCGCACTTTCCAACTCGCTCCGCACGGTCGGCCCGCAAGTGAGCACCAGCTCGGCGGTCGCGGAGGATTCATCCGCTTCTGGCTGAAACACGCTTCCGATATTGATCGTGTGGCGGCTCAGCTCATTCGAGACAACCGCCAGTGTGCCCGGCGAATTCTTCACCTCGAAGCGGAGGTAGAACTTTTGTTTCACCGTCTTTTTTGTCGAGACCTTGGGGGCGTCTTCGCCCTGGACCATCGGCCAGAGGACCGACTTGCCCCGAACGAAATTGACAAGATCGCTGTAGATCGCCATCGCCGTGGGTTCCGCGCCGGCGCCCTCCGCGATCATTCCCTGAAGACCGCGAAAACGATCGTCGACCTCGATGGCGTTATTGATTCCTCGCGCCCGGCTGAGAAGGTCCTCGGAAGGGATCAGGCAGGCGCCGACCTGCGATTCGAGTTGGCCCTCGGCGTTAAGTTGGGTTTCTCCCACGAGTTTGATTTTGTATCCCAGCTCCGCCGCGACCTTCACATCGCGCTTTTGCACATTCCGGATGCCCGTCGTCAGGATCTTGGTCTCATCAACAAAAACTCCGAACGCCAGATTCGTCAGCAGGACCAGCTTGTGCCGGGTATCAAATCCATCCACGTCCGCGCTCGGATCCATCTCCGCGTAGCCGGCCTCCTGCGCCTCCTTGAGGACGACATCAAAGTCCAGGTTCTCCTCTTCCATCCGGGTCAGAATGTAATTCGAGGTGCCGTTGAAAACCCCCCGGAGCGAGCGGACTATGACCGAGTTCGCGACCGACTCCGCGAGCTGGTGCGCGCCCGTGATAGCCGCCGAGTATCCCACGAAGCGATCCTGCTCCTTGGCCTGCTTCACGATTTCATTTCCACAGGTGGCCATCAACGCTTTGTTCGCCGTGATGACCGCCTTCCCGGCACTCAACGCAGCGAGGAAGTATTCCTGTGCCGGCTCGATGCCACCCATGACCTCGATGACGATATCCACGCCGGCATCCTCGGTTATTGTGCGGATATCCTTGGCAAAAATTTCCTCCGGGAGATCGGCATACTTCGGGTTTTTCGGATTCCGAACAAGAACATGCCTGACCTGAAAATCCACGCCATGCTTCTGCTGGATCGGAAAAGCAGCCTTCGAGTGCAAGAGGTCATAAACCCCGCGCCCAACGGTTCCGAATCCCAATAATGCCACTCCGTATGTTGTGCTGCTCATGACTGAATCTGATTTTCCATTCTACGATCCCCGCTGAGTGAACGCGTCGGTTTGATTCATCACCGGTTCGGCCACGCCAGCAGGGTTTTTCTTGGTAACAGCACCCCGCGGAAAATCAATGTTTCATAAAATCCGCCGTCGCGCGAAATGGCAAACTCCGGGGTGTTTGACGCTGCGAACTTTTGCCTTTCCTCTGGCTATGTGTAAAAATTTTCCTCATTAGTATTCGCGATTCACGACTTTCCCGATCATGTCTGCCGTCTTCTCAACGACTAATTTTTCTGCCGCTGTAGCCAGCGGATTTTTCCGTCCTGACCGTCTTTCGAGGGGGATCGTTCGTTGAACCCTCTTGCTCCTCTGCACGACCGCGGGGTCATCCATCGCTATCGTGAGTATCTGCCGGTTGGGGAAAAAACGCCGGTCATTTCCCTCAATGAGGGCTCAACTCCGCTGATCCACTCGCCCAAGCTCAGCGAGATGTCCGGCGCGACCGTTTTTATCAAGTTTGAGGGACTGAATCCGACCGGGTCGTTCAAGGATCGCGGGATGACGGTGGCGATCTCGAAAGCCGTCGAGGCCGGAGCCGACACGGTAATCTGCGCATCGACCGGGAATACATCCGCGGCGGCAGCAGCCTACGCGGCTCGGGCGGGCATTCGCTGCGCGGTCATTCTTCCCGCCGGGAAAATCGCAGCCGGCAAGCTGGTTCAGGCCTTTGCCTACGGGGCGAAGGTCGTTGCGATTCGGGGAAATTTCGACGATGCCCTGCGGATCGTCCGCGAGTTTGCGGGCGTGAACGGCGTGGCGATCGTGAACTCGATCAACCCCCATCGAATCGAGGGCCAGAAGACGGCGGCCTTCGAGATCGTGGAGAATCTCGGATCGGCTCCGGACGTTCACATTCTCCCGGTCGGAAATGCCGGGAATATTACGGCTTATTGGAAGGGGTATCGGGAATTTTATTCGACCGGACGCACGACGAAACTGCCGAAGATTCTTGGTTTCCAAGCGGCAGGTGCGGCGCCGATTTATTTCGGCCATCCGATCGAAAATCCCGATACCGTCGCCACGGCCATTCGCATTGGGAATCCGGCCAGCTGGCACGGTGCGAACGAGGCGATCACGGCGTCCGGTGGTTGTATCGACATTGTGAGCGATGAGCAAATCCTCGACGCGCAGCAGTGGCTGGCCTCGAACGAGGGGATCTTTGTCGAGCCCGCGAGTGCCGCGAGCGTGGCGGGTCTGCTCAAATGCCTTTCCTCCGATCGTTGTGCGACATGCCCATTTGGCAACCGCTTGGAACCCGGAAGCCAGGTCGTGCTCACGGTGACCGGTCACGGGCTCAAGGATCCCGAGGCACCCGTCCGGCACGGCGGCTTTGCGCCGACCGAGGCCGATGCGGACTTGACCGCTGTGCGCCGCGTGCTCGATAAGTCCTGACCCGCACACGCCCATGCCCTTGGTTGTTCAAAAATACGGAGGATCCTCCGTCGGAAATCCCGAGAGAATTCTCAACGTCGCCCGTCGCGTCGTCGAGACCCAGCGAGCGGGAAATTCCGTCGTCGTCGTCGTCTCGGCCATGTCGGGCGTGACTGATAATCTGATTCGTTTGGCCCGGGAAGTCTCTCCGGCCCCGGCGGATCGCGAGATGGATGTTCTTCTCGCGACCGGCGAACAAACAACCATCGCTCTCACGGCGATGGCGATCCACAGCCTCGGAGCCAAGGCGGTTTCGCTCACCGGAGCCCAAGCCGGAATCTTTACCGACGGCATCCATACAAAAGCAAAAATCGCGAATATCTCGCCGCGCCAGATCCGCAAACATCTCAACGAGGGATTCATTTGCATCGTTGCCGGCTTCCAAGGCCAGACGCTTCAAGGTCGAATTACGACGCTCGGACGCGGCGGATCGGACCTCACGGCCATCGCGGTCGCCGCCGCACTCCGGGCAGACAATTGCGAGATCTATACCGATGTCGACGGAGTCTTCACGTGCGACCCGCGAGTCGTTCCCGAGGCCCGGAAGATCGATGTGATCGCTTACGACGAGTTGCTCGAAATGGCCAGCTCGGGCTCGAAGGTGATGCAATCCCGATCCGTCGAGTTTGCAAAAAAATTTAAAGTGCCCTTCGAGGTGCGCAGCAGTTTCAACACCAACCGGGGAACCATCGTGAAAGAAGAAACACCAGGGCTCGAAAATGTCGTCGTCCGCGGCATCAGTATCGAGCGCAATCAGGCCAAAGTCACCATCACCAACGTGCCGGACAAGCCGGGCACGGCGTCGAGGATTTTCACCGCCCTCGCCGACGCGAATGTGATTATCGACGTGATTGTGCAGAACATCTCGGTGAGCGGATCGACCGACATTTCCTTCACGATGAACGCCGACGAGCTCGCGAAGCTTGGCAGCCTGATCGAGGATGTCGCCAAGGAAATCTCGGCAGGAAAAGTTCTGAAGAAAAGCGGGATCGCGAAATTGAGCGTCGTCGGGATCGGGATGCGTTCGCACTCGGGCGTGGCCGCGAAGCTTTTCGAATGCCTCGGCGTGGGCGGCGTGAATATCCAGATGATTTCGACCTCCGAAATCAAAATTGCCGTCATCATCGACGAGGCGAAAATCGAGGAGGCCGCCAAGCTCACCCACGCGGCCTTCGGACTCTCCGAGGCGCCAGGCGATCAAAAATAGAACGGCAGGCCCTGTTTCTGGAACGCGGCCTTCTGGTCCGAAAGATAGGTGTCGCCGAGTTTGTCGAAGCCGCCGGATGCCCGGAACTTGCGCAAGAACTCGTTAACCTTTTCGCGAAGCCCTTCGTCGTCGCGTCGAACGGCAACCGCCCAGTTTTCCTTTTGAACGGGCTCGAGGATGGCCCGGGTGGTGTCCGGCTGCTCGCTCGCATTTTTCCAAACGCTCATCTGATCATAGAGAAACGCATCGGCCCGACCCTGCATCACTTCGAGGACCGCTGAAGTCTCTTTCTCGACAGCGAGGATCTTCGCGGTCTTGATGTTGGCGCGGGCCCACACCTCGCCGGTCGTGCCTTGGCGAACGACAATCGTCCGCCCGGCCTGGTCGATGTCGCCGGGTGAGGAGACCGGAGAGTTTTTTCCGGCGAGAAGAGCAAGCCCGATGGTGAGGTAGGGATCGGAGAACGAGACCGCCGTGCGGCGCTCAGGAGTATCTGTCATTGACGAAATGACGCAGTCGATCTTCCCCGTGTTGAGCGAGGGAATGAGTCCGCTGAAGGGGATGTTCTCGATGCGAACGGGCCGTCCGAGCGACTCGCCGAGCGCGCGCGCTAGGTCCACACTCACCCCGATCGGCTTCCCCGCAGGATCGATGCTTTCGAAGGGTGGATAGGAAAGATCCATCCCAACTACCAGGTCGTTGGTCGGCTTGCTACCCTGGCAGGCCGCGAGTAAAGCGAGGGTCAGCGCAGTGAGAACGGGCCAGCGGAGGCGGGTCATTCGCGGAAAATCGAGTTTCGGACGGAAGCCAACTCCGTTTCCTCCGTCAGCTTGCGGGTAACATGCCGGAGGCGGCGGCCGAGGGTCGATGCGACTCCGATGAGGATTTGGATCCCGGCGGCCGGATAGTTATTGATGAAGTCTTCGAGGTCCGAGCGCATGATCATCCAGAACTGCGATGGCTCGATCGCCACGACCGAGCAAACGGCACTCGCGGGATCAAAGAGATCGACCTCGCCAACCCATTCGCCCTGGTTGATTTTTCCGAGAAGCACATCGCGCCCATCGTCGAGGCACTTGGCGTGCAGGAGTCCGTTGATAATGAAGAACAACTTTCCATGAGGCAGGCCCTGCGTGATCAAAACATCCCCCGGCTTCGCGAGGTGAAAACTCCCGTAGGAGCTCAGGGTGTCACGGTCTTCTTTGCTGAGTTCCGAGACAAGGCCGACGGCCGGCAGGTGTGGAGTCGTGAGTGACATAGTGTCGAGCAACCATATTTTTTCCCATCCCGCAAGTTCTCAAATGGTAGGCCGATTCGCGAGCGTGCGGCAAAGACACGTCCACATCGTCGAGCCAAACTCCTCACGCACACGTTCCTCGAGGCCCTGCGCTTTCTTGTTCAAAACCGCGAAAACCGTTGAGCCAGATCCAGACATCATGGCCGCCGACACGCCAGGTTGCCGGAGAAGCCAGGATTTCAGCACCGGGAGCAGGAGGTGTTTGGAAAAAACGGGAGCCTCCAAGTCGTTCGTGAGTTTAATGACTCCCAAGTGCCCGGGGACATCCGCGTTGGAACCGGTCGCGGCAGCCCAGGCCTGATATGCCCACGCAGTCGATACGGGGAACGGCGGCTTGATTAAAAGAAGATCCGTATCCGGGATGCGGCTGGCCGACTCGATCACCTCGCCCCGCCCCCGGCACCACGAGGGCTCACAACGGATGAAAAACGGAATATCCGATCCAATCGACGCCGCGATTTTCACCAACTCGACCTCGTCGAGCCCGGCTTCGAGCAAATGATTCAACGCGATCAACACCGCCGCCGCATCGCTGCTCCCGCCGCCAAGCCCGGCACCCCACGGGATGGTTTTTTTCAACTCGATATTGGTCCGAAAAACCCGTCCGGTGTATTCCGCGAATGCGACCGCCGCCCGGTGTGCCAAGTTGCTGGAATCCGACGGCACCGCCGGATCATCGCAGGACAAGACGACGCCAGACCCCACTCCAACTGTCACGGCGAGCGTGTCCGTCAATGTGATCGGGACCATCAACGTCTCGAGATCGTGAAATCCGTCCGGGCGCTTCCCGAGAATTCGGAGCACGAGGTTGACTTTGGCTGGAGCCTCAATTGTCATGATCGCCACATCTTCTGCCAATGTCCGTTCCTTCCAACGAAAAAATCATCGTCGCCCTGGATGCGGCAGATTCTGATGCGGCCCGACGCCTCATCGAACCGCTCGCCGACCTTGGCTGCGTCTTCAAGATCGGCCTTCAACTCTTTACGGCGGAGGGGCCGGCGATCGTGCGCGAAGTCCGGGCTCTCGGGGCGCGGGTTTTTTTGGATTTGAAATTTCACGACATCCCCAACACGGCGGGAGAAGCCGTGAGATCGGCGATCGGGCTCGGGGTGGAAATGACAACAATCCACCTCGCCGGCGGACCGGCGATGGTTTCTCAATCCGTCAAGGCCGCCGAGGGCTCGGCCACACTCGTTCTCGGGGTGACCGTGCTGACTAGCATGGACGACGCCACGCTCGACATCGTCGGTGTGCCGAGACCCGCTGGAGATCAGGTCGTTCGGCTGGCCGAAATGGGCTCGCACTGCGGGCTTCGCGGAGTCGTGGCGAGCCCGCACGAAATCACGCCGCTCCGCGAGGAATTCGGCCACGGGCTTGTCATTGTCACGCCTGGTGTTCGTCCGGCCGGAAGTGATGTGGGGGATCAACGGAGAGTCATGACGCCCGGCGAGGCCATCCGCTGCGGCGCCGACTTCCTCGTCATCGGGCGCCCGATCACAGGCGCACCATCCCCTCGCGATGCCTTCTTGCAAATCGCGGACGAGATCGCGTCGGTTTGAGTCCACTCTACCGACCGGCAGTTGTTTTCGATGGTGGAATCGACAGTTGCTTGATGACCGTCGTAAGGTAGACCGGTTCGGGGTGCTTCCCGCGATATTTGGTGATCTCCTTTTTTTCGATCACCCGGAATCCGAACCGCTCGAGAACTTTGGCGCCCCGCCGGGATTCGAACGTGACCATCTGCCCGAAAACTGCCTGTTCGCCTCGCGCCCGCAGGTAGTCAAAGTAAGCGTTAAGCATCGCATGCGTTCCGGCAATGCTCTGGGCTTCCGGCAGCACGTTGAAGTGGAAATGCGCGGTCCGTCGCGGGGCCGCCGGGACCTCCCGCCATGAATTGCGCAGGATCCACCCGATGAATTCCCGCGTCGCCCGATTATAGCGATGATACCGCCGCATCCCATCGAGGAAGAGCCGGATATTGTGAAAAAAGCTGTGCCATTGCTGACGGAGCGGCCGTCGCGACCCGAGCAGGTAGCCCTTCACCACGCCATCCTGTTCCAGAACGAACGATGACTCTGGCTCGACATCGGTGTAGTAAGCCGTGAGGTAGTCCGCGAACAGTTCCCGATCTTCGAAGACATCGTCGATCGGCTTGCCCAAAAATCCCGTCTCGCAGCAGAGCGCACGGATCGCCTCGCGGTCGCGGGGCGCGTAAGGGCGAATGGAAATTCCGGGAGGCAGGGCCACTCCAGTTTGTAATCGCTTCCGCACCGGCCAGTAAATCGAAATCACGCCCCGCTTGCACCAGAGCAGGGGTTTCGTAACATACGCGACAATGATTTCACTTCGGGAAGACCCGGGCCACGCGGAAACCTCGGCCTTCGAGCGAGAGATCCACGAGATGTTTTCGGAGACGGGGAAGCTCTCGCAGGCTTCGAATTTTGAATACCGCCCGGAGCAACAACAAATGGCCTGTGCGGTCGCTCGAACGTTGGAGAAGGGTCGCCAAATCGTGATCGAAGCCGGCACGGGCGTCGGAAAGTCCCTCGCCTACCTCGTGCCGGCGATCCTGCATTCGATTCGCACGAAGCGCAAAGCCGTCATCTCGACCCACACCATCGCGCTCCAGGAACAACTCATCTTCAAAGACATCCCGCTCGTTCAGAAGCTGGTGCCGGAGGAGTTCGACGCCATCCTGCTCAAAGGCCGCCAGAACTTCCTCTGCACGACACGGCTGGCCCGCGCCAACGGACAATCGGGCGACCTCTTCACCCCGGAGCAACGCTCGGAACTCGAACGCATCCGCGAGTGGAGCCAGACAACAAAAGACGGCTCGCTTAGCGACTTTCTCGAACAACCCGACCCGGCTGTCTGGGAGGAAGTCCGCAGCGAACAACACCTCTGCACACCGAAATCCTGCGGGCCGCAATCCGGGTGTTTCTATCAAGCTCTCCGGCGCCGCGTCGGTCAGGCGCATGTTGTCGTGCTCAATCACGCGCTTTTCTTCACCCTTCTCGGCGCCGTCGAGGATGCGGAGAACCGGACCGGCGGGCTTCTCTTCGCCAATGACTTCGTGATTTTTGACGAGGCCCATACGATCGAGGAAGTCGCATCCCGCCACATCGGCATGGAGGTCTCCCAGCTCGGCCTCCGACGCGTCGTGCAGCGGCTCTACAACCCACGAACAAAAAAGGGGCTTTTTCAAATCCTGAAAAACGGCCCGGCCTGCCGTGCGGTCGCAGACATGCTCCCGGCAGCGGATGGTTTCTTCGAGAATGTCGCCCGCAGTTGCACGTTCAAAAAAGGTCGGGAGTTCCGCGTTCGGGAATCCGGTCTCGTCGATGGCGGCGAGGTCTGCACCTCGTTGGCCAAGCTCGGCGAACTCATCTCCGGCGAGGCCGTCAAATGTCAGGACGAAACCGGAACTGCCGAGCTCCAGGATGCCGCCAGAAAGCTCCGCAGCGCGCGCGCGGCAATCACGGACTTTCTCGCGCTCGAACAACCAGATCACGTCTACTGGGTCGAACAATCCGGACGCCAGCAGCAGTTTTGCTCACTCCGCACGGCTCCGGTAGACCTCGCCGACGCGCTCCGGCGCCTGCTCTTCCGCGAGGGCGCCTGCACCGTCCTGACCAGCGCGACCCTCTCGGTCGGCACACCGGATCTCAACTACTTCCGCCGTCGGGTGGGTGCGGATGAAGTCCCTCCGGTCCAGATCGGCAGTCCCTTCGACTACGAACGCCAGATGAGCCTCCACCTCGTCCGTCAAATGCCCGAGCCGAAAGACCCCGGTTACGAAAAGGCGCTCGAAAAATGGATCGCCCACTTCACGGACAAAAGTGCCGCCCGGGCGTTTGTGCTCTTCACGAGCTACCAGACGATGCGCGCAGTCGCCGAGGCGATGGAGTCCCACTTTTCCAAAAAAGGTTGGACACTTCTTGTCCAAGGGGCGGGCATGCCAGCCCAGCGCATGGTCCGTGAGTTTCGGGATGATCCGCACAGTGTTCTCTTCGGAGTTTCGAGCTTTTGGACCGGCGTCGATGTGCCGGGCGATGCCCTTTCGAGCGTGATCATCACCCGGCTCCCATTTGCCACACCCGACCACCCCCTCACCGAGGCCCGCCTGGAAGCCATCGAGGCGGAAGGTGGCCGCGCCTTCGAGAGCTACTCGCTTCCCGAGGCGATCCTCCGCCTCCGCCAAGGCGTCGGCCGCCTGATCCGCAGCAAAGCCGACACCGGCACGATCGTCATCCTCGACAGCCGCATCGTCTCAAAGCCCTACGGCCGCTCGTTCCTCAGGGCCATGCCGAAATGCCCGGTGGAGATTCATTAGCTGAGGCTTTCTTGAAAATGACTGCCGTTCCCGAGTTTGACCGTCTGTCCGAGGAAGTAGTGGTCTGGCAAGGATACAATCCGGAAGTTCGCTGCGACTGTGGGAGCTGCGCGGTCTTGCGGCCGGGGGGATGGGTGTTGTTTGATCCCATCCCGCTGGCCGATGTGGCGTGGGGCGAACTTCTTGCCCAGGCCCCTGTCCAACGCATAGTCCTCACAAGCGGCAATCACCAGCGTGAGAGCTTGATTCTTCGCGAGATGCACGGAGTCGCGGTTCATGCCCCGGTATCAGCCCGCGGCGAGATCGAGGCTGATCATTGGCACACCGACGGCGAAACCGTCGACGGGTTCCGTCTCATCTCACTTCCCGGGGGAGGTCCGGGCGAATCGGCGTGGTGCGACGACGACACGCTCGTCATCGGCGATGCCATGATTCATTTGGATGGACTCGCCATACTCCCTGCAAAGTATTGCGCTGATGAGCGTTCGCTCCAGAAGTCGCTTGCGATTCTTCCCTCCCTGGCTTTCTCGCGTGTCACTTTTGCGCACGGTCTCCCGCTCGTGACCGATGCCCGGTCTCGACTAACGGAATTTTTGAAGTCCCTTCCGAGTTGATGTTCCCTACTCGCCGTGTTCCCGGCGTCTCATGAACCACGCGATGCCAATGCAGACTTCGTATAAAACGTACATCGGTCCGCCCATGAGCACGAGCGTGAGAATGTCCGAAGTCGGCGTGATGATCGCAGCGATCACGAAGATTATGATCAAGGCGAATGCCCGCGTTTTGGCAAGGATCTCGTAGTCGACTATCCCGAGCTTGACGAGCAGGAGGACCGCCACAGGAAGCTCGAAGGCCAGACCGAATCCGATGACAAACTGCGTCGTGAAGGAATAATACTCGCGCACCGTCCACGTCGGTTGCCAACTCATCGACTTGGCATCCTGAAAAAAGAACTCAAGCGTCTGTGGAAGCACCACAAGATACGCAAAAATCACACCGAGCAAAAACAGCCCGAAGCCGACAGCCGATGCGGGAATCAATGCCCGCTTCTCGGTCGGAGTCAGTGCCGGCAGAACAAATTGCGCGAGGAAAAAAAGGATGAACGGGAAGGCGATGACCAAGCCGCCATAGAACGCGAGCTCGAGGGAAATGGTAAACGAATCTGCCACCCCGAGCGACTGCAGGTTCGCCGCTCGCGACGGATCAACCGCAATCAACGGCCGCTGGATAATCGCCGCCAGCTCGGTTCGAAACATAAAGCTCAGCATCATCCCGAGGCCGAGCGCCAACGCGATCTTGATGAGCGTTCCGCGCAGATCCTCGAGATGCGTCAGGAACGGTTTGGGATCATCTCGCACCTCTCGGAAGTTAAAAAATCGCTGCACACTCATCGGAACAATCCCCTCGCTTGAAGTCGCGCGAACGTCGCCAGCGTATTGGCGTCGGAGACCACGCCCGCCCCGATCGCCTCGCATAGTTCATCGGGCGAAAACTCCCGCACTTCGTGGATCGCTTCCAGCGCGCCGTGAGCCGTGAGGTTCGGAGCCGGTTCGATGTCGGGCGCCAGAAACAAATGGCAGCACTCGTTCGTGAATCCGCAGGAGGGAAAGAAAAGCCCGAGCGGAACCAATGGCCCCGGGCACGACACCCCCGCCTCCTCGCCCAGCTCGCGCCTAGCTGTGGCTTCGACTTCCGCATTGCCATCGACTTGCCCGGCCGGAAACTCCCACATCTCACGGCGCACGGGTATTCGCTCCTGCCGGATCAGAAGATAATTTCCCTCCGCCGTCCGCGGCGAGATGACCGTTGCCGTGGGACGAACGACTGTCGTCCATTCGACTCCACCGGGTCGACTCGGGGTCGCGACGGTTTCCCGATTCACCTCCAGCCACGGAGTCACGCAAAGCGACTCCGTCCGGAGAACATCCCAACTGGAGCCAACTTCGTTCACGACAAACGCCCGGCCCAACGCTCCAACTCCAGCGAGACATTTGTAGGCGACGGCGCTCCGACGGCACGCCGGGCAGCCATCGCGGCGTGGAGTTGGAATGTTTTCGCCACAACCTCCGGAGTAAGAACGGGCGAGGCTTTCTGATAAATCGACGGCTCCAGCGCGGGGAGCGGCACGCCGGACTCTTGCGAAATGCGGACAAGCCGCCCGATAATCTCGTGCGCCTCACGGAACGGGACTCCGCCTTCCACCAGGCGATCCGCGAGATCCGTCGCCAAAAGCAGGGGATCGCCCGCCGCCTGAAGCGCCGCCGCCTCGCTCAGCGAAGCCGCACTGATCATTTCGGCAAAAATCCTCAGCGTCGCGAGCACGGTGTCGATCGAGTCAAAAACCGCCTCCTTATCCTCCTGCATGTCTCGATTATAGGTCATGGGCAAACCCTTCATCGTCGTAAGAAGCGAGACCAGGTTTCCGTAGAGCCGACCGGTTTTGCCCCGCGCGAGCTCGGCGATATCGGGGTTCTTCTTCTGCGGCATCAGGCTCGATCCGGTCGTATGCCGGTCGCTCAACTCAAGGAACCCGAACTCGGCTGACGCCCACAAAATCACATCCTCGCTTAGGCGCGATATATGCATTCCCAAGATCGCCAGCCCGGCAAGAAACTCGCAGGCAAAATCGCGATCGGCCACCCCATCCATGCTGTTTCGCGTGACTCCGGCAAACCCAAGCTCGGCGGCTATCGCCTTGCGATCGAGCACGATCGTCGATCCCGCAATCGCACCGGACCCGAGGGGCATCGCGTCGAATCTCCGCACGCAATCCCCGAGCCGCCCGGCATCGCGGTCAAGCATCTCGACATACGCCAGCAGGTGATGCGCAAAGAAGACCGGCTGGGCCCGCTGCAAATGCGTGTAGCCGGGCAGAATGGCATCCCGGTGGCGGGCCCCAAACCCGACCAGTTCGCGCTGCAACCCGCGAATAGCCCCGACGATCTCGTCAGTTGCATCCCGGAGATAGAGTCGGAGGTCGAGCGCTACCTGATCGTTCCGGCTCCGCGCGGTATGCAGCTTGGCTCCGGCCGCACCGATGCGTTGAGTCAGCGTCGACTCGATGTTCATGTGAACATCCTCCAACTCTTCGCGAAACTCAAAAGTCCCGTCGTCGATCTCCTTCTCAATCGCGCGCAAGCCAGACTCGATCTGGGAAAACTCGGACGCGGTCAAGATCCCCGCCGTCTGCAAAGCCCGGGCATGAGCGATGCTCCCGCGAATATCCTGCCGGTAGAGCCTCCAGTCCGACGACACCGACTCGCCATACGACTTCAGTAAATCCGACTGCTCGTGCTTGAATCTTCCCTTCCACATAGGCGTCGAATCAGCCCACCGGTTCGCCGGCCCGTTTCCCGCATTTCCCGTGTTGCTTGAGCTCGTCGCAGTGAGCTTCGATCTTAACCATCTTGTTGGTCGGAGAAAATCCGAGCCGTCGGGTGATGCAGTTTTCGAGCAATTCCATGTTCGTGTCCTCGAATTCGATGATCTTTTTGCAGTCCACACAGACGAGGTGATTGTGCGTCGGGTGCTCAAGGAAATTCGGGTCATAGACGACCGTATCTCCGCCCAGATCCAGTTGCCGGAGGAGCCCGCTCTCCACAAGCAGCGGCAGCGTCCGGTAGACCGTTGCCCGCGAGACCGAGGAATCGATTTCCCGTGCCATCTTCAACAAGTCCTCCGTGTTGAAGTGGTCCTGCGTTCCAAAAGCGGCATCGATGATGGCATCGCGCTGGGTGGTTTTGCGAAGACCTTTCGCCGCCAAAAACCCGTAGAGGATCTCGCGAACGCTTTCTCGGGACGGGGCTTCCATTCCCTCAGATCCTAGCCACGCTTCCGTCGGCAACGGAAGTCCCAAATTGCGCAGCCCATCAGTCTTTCCAAGCCTGCTTCTTCGGGACGGTTGTCGGATTCGCATACTCGCCGATGAGCTTCCCATCCGCACCGAAGGCCTTGAACCAAACACCGACAACCCTGTCTTTGGCCCGGGACGATGCGCCGTTTCCAAAATACCAGCCAGCTCCGAGGGAGGACTTTTCGAGCTTGATCGCGTCGGTCGTGAAATCGATGGGCTTGTTATTGATGAGGCTCGCAAAGGCTTGGGCGCCCTTGGAAACCTTAACCTCCGGCTTCGCCGTGCTGCCCAGTTCCGCGTCTTCGTAAAAAATATTGTATCGCACCGTCACGTTCTGGAGCTCTTTGAACGAACGGCTGGTGACTTTGACCTGATAAACGATTTCGCTCTCCTCGCTCAGCGTGTTCCCGGTCGAGTCCCTCTTGGGTGTATCCACCCGCTTCCGCGTCGCGAGCATCTCCACGTCATCCATGGCCCATGCGAAGGATGGGGCCGCGACCAAGAGACCAACAACAAGGCAAAGGATGCGATTCATGGTGCCTCGGTTCGTTCCACAAATCACAGCCCCTGTCGAGTTCCGAATCCGGAAGCCCCGGCGATCACCGCGGGTCAAAACTCGTCGTAGGCAATCTGGCTGGGTTGAACCCCCAGCCCGTCGAGCATCTTCGTGCAGGCCTTGATCATCATCGGCGGGCCACAGAGATAAAACTCAACGGCCTGCGGATGAGGATGGGATTTCAAGTAATTCTCGAGAACGACCTCGTGAATAAAACCGGTGAGTCCGTTCCAATCATCTTCCGGGAGCGGCGAGGAAAGTGCGGAGTGGAACGAAAAGTTCGGATGTTCCTTCGCGAGGCCCTCGAAGTAATCTCCGTAGAAAAGCTCCTGTTTTGATCGGGCACCATACCAGTAGCTCACCTTCCGTGCCGTTTTCTCGGATTCGAACAGATGCGACAAATGTGAACGCAAAGGCGCCATCCCGGCACCGCCTCCGATGTAGATCATTTCCTTCTGAGTTGGCTTGATGTGGAAGTCGCCAAATGGCCCGATGGCGGTTAGCAGATCCCCTGCTTTCAGGTTGAAGACGTAGCTTGAGCCCACTCCGGGAGGGCAATCCTGACCGGGGGGAGGCGTGGCGATTCGCACATTGAACCGCAAGGTCCGCTCGAGGGCTTGATTGCTGGCCAGCGAGTAATTATTCCGCCGTCCAGCGTCGGGGTTGCTCACGTGGAGGTCGAAAACATGCTGGGTCTCCCAGACCGTGGAATACGGCGCTGGAATGTCGAATTCCCGAAATCGGATGCCTTCATAACGGGGAATGTCGATCTGCATATAGTCGCCCGGCGTGAACGAGATTTTCTCCTTCGCATCAACAGGTTCGATGACGAGTTCCTTGATAAACGTCGCGACGTTGCGATTGCTGACCACGCGGAACTCGACGGTTCGTTGGGCCCGAGCACCAGCACCCCCGGCTAATGAGACGTTGAGAAACAATTTCCCACCGCGTTCTTCAAGCGGATACGTCGCAAGTCCGCGGCACACCGGCGGGCGTGCGGGCGACCCATCGGCCAGATGGAATCGGCCATTGTGCTTTGGACACTCGATGATTTTTCCCTTCACCAAGCCATCGGCCAAGTGCGTGTTTCCGTGTGTGCAGATGCCATCCGTCGCAAACAACCCGTCCTCCGCATCGCGAATCAAGGCGTAGGTTTTCTTCCCGTGGTCGAACCGGATCACATCTTCCCTCCCCAACAACAAAGCATCGCAGACCTCCACCCATCCATCGGAATCCGGCTTGTTGTCCGAGGTGTGAAAAACAGACGGATCCACTTGCCTCGGCTTTGGCTCCGGAAGCTTCCGTTTCACATGCCATGCCGGGTCTTTGACCTGTCGGAATGTAGCCGGAATGATCTCCTTCCAGGCATCCACAAGGTTCGCATAGGGCACCGGGCAATCCGCCTTCACCGCCTCGTGGAGCTTCGGTAGGGCATGGTAGGGAACCAGCGGGAACATGTGATGTTCGACATGGTAGTTCATGTTCCAATAGAGATACCGGTTTACCGCGTTCATATAGACCGTCCGGCAATTCAGCCTGTGGTCGAGCACGTTTTCCGCCAGCCCGGCGTGCTGGGTCAGCCCATAGATGGACATGAGCCAGGAACCGAAAAGATTCGGCAGCCCGATGAAAAGGAGAGGCAGGATGCTCCGGGTGGAGATCGCCACGGCAATGACAAACACGTAGATCAAAAGACTGAGCCGCGCGCGGAAAAAGACTTTGGGAAACTCACTCTCGGGGACATACGTTTTCTCCACATCAGTCATCCTGCCGAAGGCATGGGTGAGCAGGTGTTTGAAGTAGTTCGGGTAGCCCTTGATGGCAAAAAATCCCATCACAATGGATGCGATGTCCGGCGGTCGCGGCACGGCAATCTCGGGATCGCGCCCCACAATGATCGTGTCGCTGTGATGCCGGGTGTGGCTCCACCGCCAGATCGTGGACTCGCGCATCACCATGAAAGACGCGATCTCGTAGAGCGCGTTGTTCATCCAGTCGGTCTTGAACGCCGTCCCATGCCCGGCTTCGTGCCAGCGGGAATCCGAGGTCGATCCGTAAAGCACGGCGTAGACCAAATAGGGAATCGCCGCCCACCACGATCCCCACAATGCCCACGTCGCCCACGCACTACCAAGGATGAGCGCGAACCAAAGAATCGTGTCACGCATCGCGGGACCATCCCGCCGCTCGAGAAATTTTCGCATCGTGGCGCGGGGCACCGGGCACTGATACCAATCAGCCTCGGCAAGGCCGCGCTCGATGGCAATGTGGGCATTCTCCCCCGTCAGGCTGTAATCCAACGCGGCGGGCGGTTTCATTGTGACAGTCATCTCACTCATGGGGTGGGTGTTTGTGTTTTTTCTGTTGAAAAAGCATAATGCGTTACGCGTCGTCGGGGTTTGTCGGGCGCAACCAGAATATCGTCAAGCTCGGGATGGTTCACTGCGTCCGAGTGGCCCTGGCACTCCAAGCAAATGGCGGCGAACGGGGCGTAGGTCACCCCGGATTTTCCTCGAACCGAACCGTCTAGCATCGCGCCGGTATACATTTGCAAACACGGTTCGTTCGTCGAGACATCCAGCGCACGCCCACTCGACGGGTCGAAAAGCCGGGCAGCCGTGATCAGGCTCCCCTCGTTGCTCTGTGGCAGAAGGTAAATGTCGCCATGGTTTTTGAATAGACCGGGGATCGCATCGCCGAGTCGCCGGGGCGAACGGAAATCCGCCGCCGTGCCAATGACGGACTCTAACCGGGGAAGCGGCGTCACGTTGTCATCGGAAGCAAACGCCTCGCTGGAAAAAATCGTCAGCTCATGGTCGACGATTGATCCGCACGACTCGCCAGCAAGGTTAAAATACGAGTGATGCGTGACGTTGATCGGCGTGAGTTGATCGGTCGAAATTTCGCTTTCGAGGATGAAAACATTGTCGCCCGTGAGCGTGTAGGTAACCGAGAAATCCACCGCCCCAGGGTATCCCTCCTCGCCATCCGGGCTGTGATAGGTCAGCCGAACCGAGTCCGCCCCGTCGGCACGCTCAACCGGCTCCGCACGCCACACCCGCTTGTCGAGCCCGCGCAGCCCGCCGTGGAGATGGTTCGGTCCGTCGTTCTTCACCAGATCGTATCGGCGTCCCTCGAGCGTGAAGCCACCGCCGGAGACCCGGCCTGCGATTCTCCCCGTGATCGCGCCAAAATACGGATGCCCCGCGACATACGAATCCAAGTCGTGGAATCCGAGCACAACGTCGTCCAATTGACCATTCCGGTCGGGAACGTGAAGCGACGTCACGATGCCGCCATACGTCATCACTTCGAGGAACGCCCCACCCCCTCCGAGCAGACGATAGGAATCTATCGGCTCACCGCCCGGAAGTATTCCAAATCGTCGCGTTTTCATTTTCGTGTAAGACGAAGTCGGTTCGACACAGGGATCCGGTGCTCGTCACAGGGGATGCCTGAGAGGGTTCATGAGGTGAAGCCGTTTTCTACCGTTTTCCGGGTGAGTATTCTTCTCGCCGAATGATAATAACTTATCGTATTTTGCGATTGTGTTACAGGACCTCAAGCTCGACAGCGTGTATTCTGGCTTTCTTTTTCTCGCCGAGTCCGCACGAAATCCGCCCTCTCTTCGGAGCCATCGCCATGTGGAGCTGGAGCTGAACTTGGTCGCCCGGGGGTCGATCACGTATGTGACGGGCGGCGGTCGTTTCACCTTCGGTCCACGCTCTCTCCTTTGGATGTTTCCTGCCCAGGAACACCAACTCGTGGACCGGACCAGCGATGCCCAGAATTACGTCGCCGTTTTCAAGCCGGAACTCATCGCCAAATCGTGCCGACAGCCAACCTATGCCGGGCTCAAACGAAAAAAAGCCGAGGATGGCAAAGTGCTCCATACCGTTCTTGATCCCGAAACCTTCGGTTTTTTGCGTCGGATGATGGATCACATCATGGAGGGCTCGCTCGACCCGGATCTTCTGAATCGCGAGGCGGGATTCGGAGTAGGATCCGACTTCCGTTATCGCCATTCCGACCCCGACGGACTTAATGCCGGGCTCAACCATCTGCTTCTCTCCTGCTGGCGGCTTCAGTTGGCGGGAACGAGCCCGCACCGGAAGATCTCCCTGCATCCGTCGGTTTCGAAGGCCATCGGAATTCTGAGCGATACCGAATGGACGGGGACTCTCGCGCAGCTCGCCCGCGAATGCGGGATGAGCCAGGCGCACTTCAGTAGAATGTTTGCCCGCCAAGTCGGCACACCGCTTAACCGCTACCGAAACTCCCTCCGGCTCTCCCGGTTTCTGGAACACTACCGGGGAGACTCGCAGCCGACGACCCTGGAGGCGGCTTTCGCCGCAGGCTTCGGGAGTTACGCTCAGTTCTACAAGGTGTTCACGGACGCCTATGGCCAAGGTCCGCGTCGGTGCTTTGGGAAAAACTGAGACGAACCCGAGATGCTCTTAGGCTGGGAGCTATCTGTCGGAGTTTGGAATCTCGTTTTCCAAGGGGATTCGAACTTCAACGGCGTGGTCGCGGCCGTCGTCGATCAGGGGAATCGCTCCGTCACCGGGCATTTCCTGTCCGTCGAGGAGGATGCAATTCCGTGAGGTTTCCCGATCGGGGGTCCGTAGGATTTCGATGTGATATTGAGTCTGGTGGTAGCGGTAGTGGATTTTGATCGATGGCCAGGAGGCGGGGAGGCGCGGTGCGATGTTCAGCGTGTCGCCTTTTCGCTCGACGCCGATGAGGGTTTCGACCAGCAACCGATACATCCATCCGGCGGAGCCCGTATACCATGTCCATCCACCGCGCCCGGTGTGGGGGGCAATGCCATAGACGTCGGCGGCGACGACATAGGGCTCAACCTTGTAGGTCGCAATCTTTTCCGGCGAGTCACCGTGCCGGATGGGGTTGAGCATTTGGAAAAGCTCCCACGCCTTCTCCGTCTCTCCGAGCAGGGCAAAAGCCATGGTCGTCCAAATCGCGGCATGCGTATATTGGCCGCCATTTTCCCGCACACCGGGAATGTAACCTTTGACGTAGCCGGGATTGAGATCGGATTGATCGAAGGGGGGATCGAAGAGAAGGACCAGCCCGGCATCCTCCCGAACCAAACGACGATCAACAAAACTCATGGCGCGCCGCGCGCGATCCGGATTCCCGGCATGGCTGATCACCGCCCAACTCTGCGGCAGCGCGTCGATCTGGCACTCGGGATTCGTGGACGATCCGAGGGGTTCGCCATTGTCAAAATACGCCCGACGATACCAGTCTCCATCCCAGCCATTCAGATCGATGTTCTTCGAGAGCTTGGACGCCTCGGCGCGGCACTGGATGGCAAAGGGTGCGTCCAGTCGGCTATCGGCCAAGTCAGCGAATTTTGTCAGCACGTCATGGAGGAAAAACGCGAGCCAGACGCTCTCGCCGCGCCCCTCGTGGCCGATCATGTTCATGCCATCGTTCCAATCTCCGGAGCCAATCAACGGTAGCCCGTGAACGCCGAATCGAAGTCCGTTCTTGATGGCCCGGACACAATGCTCGTAAAGCGTCGCGGACTCGCTGGACTTGGAGGGCATATCGTAGCACGACTCCTCCTCCGGGCGAACCAGGCGTCCTTCGATGAAGGCGACCGGCTCGTCGAGCACGCCGATATCGGCTAGCGCTGCGACGTAGCGACAGGTCACGTAAGGGAGCCACAGGAAGTCATCGGAAAAGTGTGTGCGCACCCCACGTCCCTGCGGTGGATGCCACCAATGCTGCACGTCCCCTTCGCGGAATTGCCTCGATGCCGCCCGTAGCAAATGCTCGCGGGCCAGCCCGGGCTCGGCGTGCACGAGGGCCATCGTATCCTGAAGCTGGTCGCGGAATCCATACGCTCCGCCGGACTGGTAGAAGCCAGTCCGCGCCCACATCCGACAGCAAAGCGTTTGGTAGAGGAGCCAGCCGTTGGCCAAGATGTTCGCTGCGACATCCGGTGTTTCGACCTGCACGGCACCAAGGGTGTGATTCCAATATTGCCACACGTCCTCAAGTGCGACGCGAGCGGCGGACGGACGGCGAAACCGTTGGATTAAACTCTGGACGTCGGGAACATTTCGCCCGACCCCCACGCGGAACGTGACCTCGCGTTCCCGCCCCGGCTCAAGATCGAATGCGACTTGAACGGCACCGCAGGGATCAAATCCCGCCCCGACTTTTCCCGAGAGGCGTGTGCGCTTGAGCGCGGCGGGATTGGCGGGAGTTCCGTTTCTTCCAAGAAACTCCCGACGGTCGCCCGTGCAACTCCGTGAAGAGTCGTTGACGTCAATGAATGCGATCCGATCGGGAAACTCCGTGTTGTAAGGATTGCGGGCCATGAGCGCTCCGCTCTTTGGATCGATCTCGGTCTGCAGATGCGAAAGGTTTTTCTCACGCGAGTCTCCGAGCACCCAATCCCAGCAACCGGTCACAGAAATCCTTCGGGAATCCTCGGAAACGTTTCGAATTTTTAGGACGCCAAATTTTACCGAGGCATCGGTCGCGACGTAGATCCAGAGCTCAGATGAGATCCCCTCTTCGATGTGTTCGAAAACCGAATAGCCAAATCCATGCCGGATCACATACGGCGTCGTGCCCCGCGCTGGCGAGGGCGTCGGCGACCAAAACCGACCCGTCTGCTCGTCGCGAATGTAATAGAACTCCCCGCCCGTATCGCTCACGGGATCATTTGTCCAAGGCGTTAGGCGGAACTCGTGGCAATTCTCCGACCAGGTGTAGGAACTGCCGCTCTCGGACACCACCGTGCCGAATGTCGCATTCGCCAGCACGTTCACCCATGGGGCTGGCGTCGTCTCTCCGACTTTCAGCGTCGTCACATACTCGCGGCCGTCGGACGTGAATCCCCCAAGCCCATTGTGAAGAACAAGGTCCCGCCACGGAAGATTCGGGGAGGGACGCGCCGGAACGCGGGTGACAAGCAGCGGCGCGATCTGCGCCTCCTGGATCGCCGGACGCTCCATTTGCTCGGCCAGTGTGCCGTTCTCATCCATGAGAACGATGCGGGCGACCGACTGGAGGAGGATGCGGTCCTCATTCGAGATTTGCTCGACGTGACGAACAAAAATCCCGCCCGGCCGGTCGAGCATTTGGGCACCGCTCCCGGCCGCAATCATGCCGAGGATTTCCTCGTGCAGCGGCTGGCGGTAAAGGGAATCGTCGTCATTGAGAATAACCAGATCCACCCCGAGGCCCTTCATGTGCCAGTAGGAGTGGCCTTGGATCAGTTGGCAGGCGAGGTCGATGTTCTCCCGGTCGCTAATGCAAAGAAGGAGGATCGGCAAATCCCCCGAGATTCCGTAACTCCAGAGACTGCTCTGGCCGCGGCGGTTTGCCAAAAGGACGCTCGCGGCCGCCCGACGAGATGGATTCGAGTAGATCAGGCTGCTCGCGAGGCGGGAGTAGAGCTGCGCCTCGGCCTCGGTGATGTTGAGTTGCCGCAGCGTGACCTGGCTGTGGGTCCACGCCAGATCCAGCGTGCGGTCGGCCATTCGGACACTGTTGTATTTGTCTACCAACGCGACAGCGCCTTCCCGGTCTTCACTCATTCCCATCACGAAATCCATCCGCGCACTCTCTCCCGGCTGAAGCGTCACGCTCCGCCGCAGGGATACAATCGGATCGAGAACCGGGCCGACCGTCTGCGAAAGCCTGCCCGCATTCTGCATCGCGGCGGGTCGGACGAGCGAGCCGCCGCGTCCGACAAACTTCGCCCGATCGGTCTCGTAAGATGTCTCTCCCTGCGCTCCTCCCTGTCCGACCAGAAGGTGAAAAAGGCAGGGTGGGCGGTCTGTCACCGATCGGGCGCGTCTCGTGCAGAGGAGGGCCGGATGCGGGGATAGAAACTCGGTTTCCACGAAAAGGTTACTGAAGGCCGGATGTGCCGCTTCCGCCGCGCGCGGGGCGATGACCACCTCGGAGTAACTGGTCAGCTCGATCGTCCGCGGCCGGTCGGAATGATTCGTCAACGTCACCCGCCGCAACTCGAGATCGTCCTCGGGCGAAACAGCAATCTCAGTATGGCTCTCGATGCCCAAATGCCGCTGACGAAATTCGGCGCGCGACTGGGTGAATACCGCCTCGTAGTTGTGCGTGACCCGAAGCGTTGGCTGGAAGCTGGTGGACCAAAGCTCTTCGCTCTCCTCATCCCTCAAATAGATGAACGTGCCCCAGCAATCCCGCGTCGCATCTTCACGCCAACGGTTGACGGCCAGACCCTGCCACTGACTGTATCCGCCGCCGGCGCTCGTGATCGCCATGTGGTAGCGTCCGTTGGACATGAGATGGACATCCGGGGCGGGCATTCCCGGATTTGTAATGACCCGCATGATCCCCTCATCCGGTCCGGTCAGCCTGTGGAATGTTCCCGCCGTCCAGTCGTCGGATAAAATGCACGTCGCGGCTTTCGGCACACGTTCATGTAGGAGCAGGTCGGTCGCCTTGAGAAGCGGACTGGCCAGAAAGCGTCGCTGCATCGGACGCCCGCGCAAAACGTAATCCAGCGAGAGCAGGCTCATTCCCTGGTGGTGAGCCATAAACGATCGAATCGTGGCACCCGACTGGCCTGGCGGAAGTCTTGATGGAGTGTAGTCAACCGCTTCGTAAAACCCATAACGCCCCTCCCGCTCCTGTTGGAGCAAGCGCTGAAGATTTTCACACGCTTCTTCCGGCAGGACCATGAGGGCCATGACCGTCGCATAGGGCGCGATCACACGGTCATCGGCCAGTCCGCGCTTCAGGCCGAGTCCGGGGACACCGAAAGCACGATATTGGTAGTTCAAATGGACATCGGTGCGGTTGTAGCCCGATTCTGAGACCCCCCACGGAATGCCCTCCGCGCGACCGTATTCGATCTGATGTTCGACAGCCCCCGTGTATGTCTGGTCGAGCAGCGTGTGCTCGTAGGTGGGCATGACGAGAAGTGGCATGAGATACTCGAAAAGCGATCCACTCCACGACGCGAGCACCGGGTGTCCATGCGAGGCCTGGAGGAGGCGGCCGAGCGAGAACCAGTGGTCCTGCGGGACCTGGCCCAGGGCGATCGCGACATAACTGCAAAGCCTGGCCTCGGAAGCCAGCAGGTCATAGCACCCCGCATCGGTAACGTGTTCCTCAATGTTGAAGCCGATCGAAAAAAGGTTGCGCCGGACATCAAAGAGAAATTGAAAATCCATATTGGCCAACTCGCTGCACTGACGGGAGAGGGCGTCCAGATCAAGGATCCGGGACCCGGCGCGGTCGCTCGCGGTGTGGAGGCACGGGAGAATTTCAAGGAGCGCCTCGCGCGTGGCGGAATCCGCCGCATCCCGATCCAGAGCATCCTCAATGAGCGGGCAGAGCGTCTGGTCAAACTCTGCGACATCCTGCAATGTCGGCTGGTTCTGAAGTCGGATGAGCTTCTCCTCAAGCCCCGCATCAAGGCCAGTCCATGACCTCGCTGGCAATGCCAGCCACGGGGCGAGAAAAAGGAGGTCCTCAGTGTGGCGGGCGATGCCGCGCTCGAGAGCCGCAAGCCACCAGGCTTCCTCGGGTGCTGAGGTGGATGAGATCTTCATCTGGCCCGCCTCGTCCCGGACTCGCAGAAGCAGCAAATACCCGCTCCGCAGCCCGCCCTCGAGTGGCTTCAGCAGCCCATCCATGCCTTCCGCCCGGATGTTTGGATACCCTTTCAAAATCGCAACGATGTCCCGCAGTCCGGCAAAGATCTCGGGATCGAGCAGGCTTCGCTGGGAGAATTCCGCGAGCCCGGGTCCCAGCGTCAGCAAATGGCCGGCCAGGTTTCCGCTATCCACGCTGGAGACGTAAAATGGCCGGAGTGGCTCGAGTGTGCGGGTGTCATACCAATTCAGGAAGTGGCCCCGATGTTTGCGAAGCTTGGCCATGCTCGCGAAGGCATCCTGTGTGCGGGTGATGAGCTCGCTGACCGGGATGTAGCCAAAATCCCGCGCCGCGAGGTTGGCGAGGAGCGCGAGGCCGAGGTTGGTCGGCGATGTCCGCGACGCGATGACTGGCCCAGGGGCTTCCTGGAAGTTGTCCGGCGGCAGCCAATTTTCTTCGGCGGTGACGAACGTTTCGAAAAATCTCCACGTCTTGCGAGCCGTCATTCGCAGAAACGCATGCTGCCCGTCGCTTAGCCCGCTGGCCGGAGGAACGGTCGGCTGGCTGATCCGCCAGGCGATCCACGGGGAAGCAAACCACAGCCCGAGGAAGAGCGCCGTTGCGGGCAACTCGTCGGATCGCGTGAGCAGGAACGCCAGCGCGGCGAGTGCCACGGCGGGCGAGATCCACATCCGGGAGAAGTAACCGCGAAGATCGTTTCCTCCGCTTCGTTCGGAATCCGAAGATGTCTTCCACTCGAGCAGGTTCTTCCCCGAGACGAGGCCGCGCCACGCCGTCCGCAGGATCGCATCGAGATGGAGAAAAGCATCGCTGGGAAGGAAAACAATCCCGAGAATGGCCTGTCCAAAATTCCGCTCGGCCGAGCCCCGGACTCCCCGAACATGCAGCAACCATGGGATATCCCGCGGTTTTCGGAAAAGTTCGAGAAGGACGGCGAGCAAAGCGGGAGTCAGCAGGACCAGAAAGACCGGAACAAGGAAGGCGAGGCAGAAACGCGGTGGGCTCAAGATCCCAGCGAGGAACCATGCGGTCAGTGCGACCGGAACGAGGCTCCGCCGGATGTTGTCCACGATTTTCCATCGCGACAGATTCGACAGCGGATTCACGTTGTTTCCGTTGCCCGAGACCCAGGGCCACAGCCAGCGGATGATTTGCCAGTCCCCCCGGATCCATCGGTGCCGACGATTCGCATCGGTCAAATAGCGCGCGGGATAGGCTTCGTAGAGCTCGACATCGCTCACGAGCCCCGAGCGGGCGTGGCAGGCTTCGATCAAGTCGTGACTGAGAATGAGATTCTCTGGAAACCTCCCCTCCGCCGCCCGCTCGAAGGCTTCGATATCGTAGATTCCTTTTCCGATAAACGACCCCTCGTCGAATACGTCTTGATAGACATCCGAAGCGGCGTGTGTGTAGGGATCGATGCCCGCTTCGCCGGAAAAAATCCGCGCAAACCATGACTTGCCGACGCTCGGAAGAGACACTCCAACCCGTGGTTGCAGGATCCCGTATCCCTCGGTGACGATGTTTTTTTGCGGGTGAAAAACCGGGCGGTTGAGCGGATGCGCCATCGTGCCAACCAGCTCGGCCGCTGCTCCGCGCGGGAGCTGGGTATCAGTGTCGAGCGTGATGACAAACCGGCACGTCCGCAGCACCGCCCGATCTCCCACGATGACGGAAAACCGATCTTCGGCACCACGCAGGAGGACGCCATTAAACTCGCTGAGCTTCCCCCGCTTCCGTTCGAAACCCATCCAGCACCCCTCGCATTCATTCCAGCGCCGGGGACGGTGCAGGAGAAAAAAGATCCCGTCGCCGGCCATCTGGTAGGCGTGGTTGAGGTGGTCGATTCCCTGCCGAGCGGACTCGATCAAGGCGTCGTCTCCGGGCAGCGTCTCCTCCGGGGCATCTGCGAAATCGGTGAGCAGCGCAAAATGAAGATTGGCATCCCGGTTGGCCAGATAATGGATTTCCAAAGCCTCGATCAATCCCGTCACATCGTCCGGACCTGCGAGAATTGTCGGAATGACAACGACCGTTCGCTGCGGAGCTGGGATTCCCGCCGAATAGTCGAGGCGAGGCAGCAACCTCGGAGTCACGAGAAGGGAGGCCAGAAGGTTGGTGAGAGAGACCGCCAGTTGGCTCAAGCCGGCCGCGAGGACGAGGCCATATGCGGCCAGCCAGATTGACGGGAGCCCGAGCTGCGACATCCACCCAAGAACAACCGCCGTTCCCAGCGCGGTGAGGAGAAAAATGCTTCCGAGGTAGGACGCCATCGGAGCACGGCGGATTGTCCTCGAGACAGCATGCTTCCAATCGACCCCAGCCTCGACGGCGATCTCCAAATCCCTCCGACCCTTGTCATACAAAAAATATCCCACATGGGAACGGCGATCCCCGGCACTCTGGATCGCAAGCTGTTCGCCGGCCAGACGGATCGCGACCTCCGCGACCTCGGCCTCAGGCCGACCCGCCGCACGGGCGACTTCCTCCACAACGTGCCGATAAGAATCCCGCGTCGCAAAATCCATCCCGGAATAGACCTCCGCCGGATCCTTTCTCAGCGCCATTTCGACGTGGCTCACGCTCTCCACGAAATCCTTCCAGTTCATCCCGGCGAGGAACCGGAGGCTGTTTATGCTGTGACTCACCGAAACTTGATCGGCGGCTTGCATCTGGCTTTCCTGGTGAACGAGTTGCTCAATCGAGTCGCCCTGTTCGGCCAATCGCTGTTCGAGCCAGTTTCTGACCCAGTGCATCGAGGAGGCACTCTGCCGGGAGAGCCGCTGGCAGAACTCCGCCACAAACGAACTCGAGAGGGCCAGCTCGGACTCGGCCATCTCGGCCAGCACGCCGACGAGTCGCGACGGCACGGTCTCGGAGATTTCCTGCAACTTCGACATCCATTTGTCGGCGAGATCCCGATCCCGCCGCGCCCGGTCGAGGCGCGTCGTGACGCGTTGAAGGTTCTCGATCAGGCCAAGCCGGAGCATGATCGGGATCGCCCAAAGCTCGCCGAGCTTCAACGGAGCAACTGTTTGGAAGGACGTAACGAAGGCGCTCAACGGGTCGAGATCGATCTGCGCATCGACGTGCGAGATGAGCTCCAGAACGATCCCATAGACCCGGGGAAAGCCATCGGACGACCCATTGATCAACCGCGGCAGCTCGCGGCTGTAGCTCGGCGGAAGATGCCGGCGCGCGGTCTGGATCTCCTCCTCGATGAGATAAAAGTTATCCAGCAACCACTCGGCAGCGTGAGTGACGCGTCGTTCGAGATCAACCGACAAAGTCGTCCGGTTGAACGCCTGCAGGATTTTCGCATTTTCATCGAGACGCTCCAGCAACCGGTTTGTTCCCGGCCGCGTCGAGACGCGCTGACTGCGAGCCAACTCCCGTGCATGCGCGACGAGCTGATCAAGGCTGAAAAGTTCGCTCCTCAGTGGCTGCTCCCCCGCCTTCTGGCCCGAGGCCGAGCCTCTCGACCGCCAATTCCGGAGTTTGATCACACGGATGGCGATGTCTTTCCACGAGGCTCCCCTGAGCCGACGGCAAGACACTCTCTCCAGAATGGGGTGGTGGGGGAGGTTGTTTTCATCGAAATCAGCTCCATCACCCCCGGCTTCTCCCCGCTGAGAGGAGAATCAGAAAATTGTCAGTGCCTCAAAGGCATCACCACCATCTCAGTAAGAGGCCGAACCCCTGCAACCGCAAGGTATATCGGCGCACCTCTGCGCCTCAGCACCTTGGCGAGGCATTCTGGGTTCAGGATTTTCCGTGATTGCGCCGAAGTCAGAGTCTGTTGGACTGTGGCAAGCGTAACTTCCCGACATGAAAATTGATCCCTCAGGACACCCCGGCACGCTGGGCCCGACGACGGCTGGAATTCCGACTAAGTTGAAACGTCCGAAGGTTCCAGCGCTGGCGAAGCGAGTTGTCGGCGCGACCGCTGCGGCATCGAGCGAGTTTTCCTTCGCGCTCAAACCCCGCGATGTCGCGCGGCATTTGGATCGGTTTGTGATCGGACAGAACGAAGCAAAGAAGGTTCTGAGCGTGGCCCTGTGCGACCATTTCCAGCATGTCCGGCTGACGTTGGCAGGTAAAGACGCGCCGTTTTATCAGAAACAAAACGTTCTCCTTCTCGGGCCGACCGGTGTGGGCAAAACCCACCTCATCCGCTCGGCGGCGGAGCTGATCGGTGTGCCGTTCGTGAAAGCCGATGCCACGAAGTTCAGCGAGACCGGGTATGTTGGAGGCGATGTCGACGACCTCGTGCGCGATCTCGTGCGACGGGCGAACGGGGATGTCCGGCGGGCGGAATACGGAATCATCTACCTTGATGAGGTGGATAAACTAGCCACGCATTCGGACGGAGGCCGCGACGTTTCCGGGCGCGGAGTTCAAACCAATCTGCTCAAGCTGATGGAAGACGGCACGGTCCCGCTTCTTTCCCCCAACGATGTCACCGGGCAGATGCAGGCCGCGATGTCCGCAGCGCGCGGAAACGCTCCCGGCGGGCCGGACTCGGTCTCAACACGGAATATCCTCTTCATTGCCAGCGGGGCCTTTTCCGGCATGGATGCCGTGATCCGCCATCGCCTCGAGGGTGACGAACTCTTCGCAAAAAAACTTCGCGACCCCCTCGCCAACGTCTCGACCTCCGACTTGATTCGTTTCGGTCTCGAGCCGGAATTCATCGGCCGCCTCCCCGTGCGCGTGGCCTGCCACGGGCTCGACACCGAGGACCTTTTCAATGTCCTCAAGAAAAGCGAAAGCAGCCTGATTCACCAATACGTTCGGTCCTTCGCCGCCTACGGAATCAAGCTTCGTTTTCGTGACGACGGCCTCCGCCGCTTGGCCGAGCTCAGCCGCGATGAACAAACCGGAGCACGTGGATTGATGACGGTCCTCGAGAAAACGTTTCGCGAAATCAAATTCCGCGCACCATCATCCGGGGTCCGCTCGATCACCGTCACCCACGCCCTGGTCGATCACCCGCTGATCGAATGGCAGCGGCTCGCGAAAAAGTAGGAGCCATCTGGCTCGGCGGTCGAACCCCGCCGCGCGGGCCTGGTGGGAGGGGGCTCTCACCGGCGATGAACTCACCGGGCTGCCCAACGAAGTGCTATTCGGATTTGTGCGCATCGCGACCCATCCCAGACTGGGAGCGGCAGCCACCTCGCTCAAGACGGCCAACCTAGCCGTAGAGACATGGCTTTCACAACCGCATGTGCGTGTGCTTTCCCCCGAGCCAGATCACTACGTCAAAACCATCGCGCTGATGGAAAAAACAAAGAGTTCCGGTCCGACAACATCGGATGCCGTGCTAGCCGTTTACGCGATGGCTCAGCGGGCCACTCTCCACACAAACGACACCGACTTTGCACGCTTCCCCGGATTGGTGTGGAGAAACCCATTGACGCCGCCAACCGAGTAGCCCGGACTGCCATCATGCCCCCTAAC
Organism: Terrimicrobiaceae bacterium; assembly: GCA_049317665.1. GTDB lineage: Bacteria > Verrucomicrobiota > Verrucomicrobiia > Chthoniobacterales > Terrimicrobiaceae > JBBRHN01. The sequence goes on from JBMOHW010000005.1 coordinate 31,010, forward strand.
GCCACCGAAAAATCTTTGCCGGAAAGACCGCAGGATTTATAGTCCAATCCGATGAGCGCATTGGAAACCATTGTAGAAGAACTCAAGCATCTGCCGCCGCACAAACTGGCGCTGGCGGCGGGCTACGTGCATGGTCTCCGGGAAGTCAGTCCCAAAGAGCGGATGGATGCCCTTGCGGCGACGGGGGGAAGCCTGACGGCGGAGGAGGCCGATGAACTCGAACGAGCCATTGAGGAAGGCTGTGAGCGCATCGACCCCGCCCATTGATAAGAACGTCTTGGTCGACACCACGATTGTGGTGAACCATTTCCGGACGACCAATGAGAGTTTGAAGTCCCATGTGGCAGCAGGGGGAACGATTTTCCTGCCGCTTACGGTGCTGGGCGAGTTATACGCGGGAGCCTGCCGCGTGGCCCGGAAGGAAAAAGCCCTCCAGCAGATCGAGGCGTTTCTTCTCAGTTCCACGCTTCTGCTTCCTGATGAAGGCACAGCGAAGACCTACGGGGAAATCTACGCGGAACTGGCTCTGGCCGGAACCCCCATCCCTCAAAATGACATGTGGATTGCGGCATTGGCGAAAGAACATGGATTGCCCCTTGCCGCTCAGGATGCGCATTTCCGGCAGATCAAAAATCTGACCGTTTTGTCTTGGTAGGGGACGGAACGGGTTGGACCTGAGACTGCTCCTGTCGGACCAAGTTTGAAGATCTAATCTGGTCGGGCCGGCGGGATTCGAACCCGCGGCCTCCTCGTCCCGAACGAGGCGCTCTACCAAGCTGAGCCACGGCCCGAACTTGTAGAAACGTTCAGCGCGGGACCTTGGGAGCGCAATAAAAAATTTCTGTTCCGGGATCCAAAAAATGGGCCGTTCTGGCCCCTCGTTCGATGGGGCCCCAGAGACTACCGGATGTGGGGTATCAGGAGGCTTAGTCCGGCGGGTGGATAATCGGCGAAACCTGTTCAATTTCAGCGGAAAACACCAATTTGGGCAGTTTTCGAAAAATGCCAAGAAAGCACAATATGTAGTATGGCCGACATTTTTCGACCACAATATGGCGGATTTTTATTGACGATTTTGCTCCTCAGGATAATTCTCACCCTCACCGCTGGATCAGGGAGCAAACGAGGGAAATTTTCAGTGTTCCGCTCCCCCTGCGGCTGTCGTAAAAAACTTCGAAAACAACACATTCTATGGCAACCACAACAATCACAATCGGAGACCGTCAATTCATTCTGGATCGCGAGAAGGCAGAGATCGCCTTTGCGGCCAAACGGGTCATCAACGGGCGGCAGACAATGTTTTTCAATATCCTCCCGCTGAAATACCAGTGGGCCTACGACCTTTACAAAAAGATGAAGGCCAACCACTGGGAGCCCGAGGACATTCAGATGCAGAAAGACTGCGAGCATTGGCGGGATACGAGTGGGCTCATCTCCGATGTGGACCGGTGGATCATCAAAATGGGGATCGGGTATTTCTCAGCGGCGGAGGGGATCGTCGGCGACAACATCCTGCATGTCATCCGGGAGTTGGTCACAGCCCCCGAGCTCAAGCTGGTGCTCGGCCGCCATGCGCAAGAGGAAAACATCCACGCCGACTCGCTCGTCTACATGATCAGCTCGCTGGGGATCAATCCGCACGAGTGCGAAGCCATGTTTGAAGATGTGCCCACGATCAAGAGCAAGACGGACTTCGTCGTCAGCAACAGCCGGGCTCTGCGCCGGGATGTGGATCTCACGGTTCTGGAAAACAAGCAGGCGCTCGCAAAAAATATCTTCCTCTTCGGGCAATGTATGGAAGGCACACAATTCTACGGTCTGTTCGGGATGATCCTCGCGCTTTATCGTCAGAATAAATTTCCCGCGATCGGCCAGATGTTCAGCTACACGCTGCGCGACGAGTCAAATCACATCGAGTTGCTGCGTCAGCTTTTCCAGGATCTGGTGGACGAGAATCCCGAGATCTGGACGGCAGAATTCCGCGAGGATCTCCGGCAGACGATGCGCGAGGCGGTGGCCCTCGAGCGGCAGTTCATTCTCGACTGCCTCCCCGTGGCGGCGGTCGGGTTGACGGCGGCAGAGTTCACGACCTACATCGACTACATCGGCGACCGCCGACTCGAGGGTGTCGGGTTGGAACCTCTCAACCCGCAGATCGCCAACCCGCTTCCGTGGCTTTCCGAGATGATGGAAATCAAGAAGGAGACAAACTTCTTTGAAGGCCGCGTCACGGAATACCGCCGCGCCCTCGATCACGCCGGAGTCTCCGACGACGACCTCTAGGACTTCTTCCGCCATCCCGCAGCAACAGACCCGACCGTTCACTCCACACTCCGAATACCGCCATGATCCGCCACATCTCACTCGACGAAGACATTGCCCTCAAACGCCTCGTATCCACGCCGCGTGAAGAAAAACCGGGCTTTGACTGGCCGAGCACGGTGGGTGGTGAAGTCATCTCGTTCGAGGACATCATGATTTCCCGGGTTTCCGGGGAAGAACATGCGTTCAACCTGGCCGACGTGGCGGACGAGATTGGTGCGGCGCTGACGGATCTTTTGCTGTCCCGGCAGGAGAAGGATATTTTCAACGAAGAAAACCGCGGCTTCGTCGCGAACGTGGCCCACTCGGTTGCGACCCGTCTGCTTGAGCAGGCCCGCGAGGGGAGCGGACTGCGCCTTTCCGAGAATGATCTCTCCTTGCTTATCGAAAAAGCACTGATCGAGAATGACGCGCACGATGTCGCGAAAAGTTTGGTCTTCAAGCGCTCCGTTCGCAGCCACGGCAACACAGCGGGCAAGGAATCGGCACCGCCAGCGCTCACGGTTCGCCTGATCCGCCGCAACCGCTCGGTCGTGCCATGGATCGAGGCGAAGATCGAAACAGCCTGCCGGAAGGCATTTCTCTCGACCAAGGAAAACGCCGAGGCGGCCGCGGACATTGCCCGGGCGGTTTCCGAGCGAGTGCGCGCACGCGACCAAGCCTTCGTCCACATCGAAGAGGTGCAGGACATGGTGCAGGAGGAATTGATGCGCCAAGGATACTACAAGGTGGCCGAGAGCTACATTCTCTACCGCGCCCAGCGCGCCCGGCAGCGGGAGGAGGAAGGCACGGTGACCGCCGAGCCGACCGAACAGCAAGACTCGCTCATCGTCGTTCGCCAGCCCGATGGACAAAGCGTCTTCTGGGATGGCTCGGAGCTTAAGCGCCGGATTCAATTTGCGATGATCGGGCTCGAACTCATCATGGATGCCTCTCAGATCGAGCGCGAATTGCGCCGGTCGATCGGGACCGAGGTCACGCAGGACATTCTCAAGCACACGATCATCCTAAATGCCCGCACGCTCATCGAGCGCGATGCGGATTTCGCAAAATTCGCCGCGAGGATCCTGCTTTCCTACATCTACGAGGAAGTTCTGGATTGGAAGATCATGCGCGATGGGATCGAGGGATTGCGCGAGGCGCATCGGAAGCAATTCAAGTCCTACCTCCGGCATGGCGTGGCCATCGAACGGCTTTCGCCGAAGGTCATGGATTACAACCTCGACGTCCTCGCAGATGCGATTGATCCGACCGCCGACATGGATTTCGACTACCTGGGGATCCAAACGCTTTTTGATCGCTACCTCATCGTGGACAAGACATGCAAGCCCGCGCGGCGGATGGAAACTCCGCAGTTTTTCTGGATGCGTGTGGCGATGGGCCTGTTCGTGGCCGAGCCAACCGACCGTGAGCAGTGGGTAATCCGGCTTTACAATCTCTACAAGAGCCGTCGCTTCTGCTCGAGCACGCCGACACTCTTCAACTCCGGCACACTCCACAGCCAGCTCTCGAGCTGCTACCTCTACAAGGTCGATGACTCGATTGAGTCAATCATGCAGCGCGGGATCGCTGATAATGCCTACCTTTCGAAATGGGCTGGCGGGCTCGGCGGGTCGTGGACCGCGGTGCGCGGCACGGGGAGCTACATCAAGGGCACGAATGGTGAGAGCCAGGGCGTGATCCCGTTTCTCAAACTCCACAACGACCAGCTCGTCGCTGTGAACCAAGGCGGCAAGCGTCGCGGATCCGGCTGCGCGTATCTCGAGACGTGGCACAACGATGTCGAGGATTTCCTCCAACTCCGCCGGAATACCGGTGACGACCGCCGGAGAGCGCACGATCTGAATACGGCAAACTGGGTGCCCGATCTGTTCATGAAACGGATGGAAGCCCGTGAGGTTTGGACGTTGTTCCGCGCCAATGAGGTGCCGGACTTGCACGATGCCTACGGGCGGAAATTTGAAGAACGCTACTTGGCCTACGAGGCGATGGCGCGTGAAGGGAAGATCGTCGGGAAGGAAGTGCCCGCGATCGAAATGTGGAAGCAGATGCTCAAGATGCTCCTCGAGACCGGGCATCCATGGATCACCTTTAAGGATCCCTGCAACCTCCGGAGTCCGCAGGACCACGCGGGCGTTATCCACTCGTCGAACCTCTGCACCGAGATTACGCTGAATACCAGCGAGGACGAAACGGCCGTTTGCAATCTGGGATCGGTCGTCCTGGACACCCACATCCATTCCGATGGGACGTTGGACCACGAGATGCTTCGCGAGACAATCACCGTCGCCGTGCGGGCTCTCGACAACGTAATCGACATCAACTTTTACCCGACCGAGTCCGCCCGCCGGTCGAATCTCCGCCACCGTCCGATCGGGCTGGGTGTGATGGGAGTCCAGAATGCCCTGTTCAAATGCGGATTCGATTTTGCAAGCAACGAAGCCGTGCAGTTCAACGACGAGTTTATGGAGGCGATTGCCTACTACGCCTACTCGGCGTCGAGCGACTTGGCCGCTGAGCGTGGGGTTTATAGTTCCTACCTGGGCTCGAAGTGGGAGCGCGGTCTGCTTCCGCAGGATACCGTGGACATCCTCGAGGAGGAGCGCGGACTTAAGATCGACGTGCCACGAGGCGGGGCGATGGATTGGACCCCGGTGCGTGAGAAAATCAAGACCAGCGGGATGCGGAATTCGAACGTCCTCGCGATTGCGCCGACAGCAACGATCTCGAACATCATGGGCACCACGCCCTGCATTGAGCCGAATTACAAGAACCTCTACGTGAAAGAAAACCTGGGTGGGAAGTTCACGATCCTCAGCACAGAACTTGTCAGGGACCTCAAAAAGCTCGGCAAGTGGGACAATGCGATGCTCGACCAGATCAAGTATTTCGAGGGTGAGTTGAAGAACATCGAAGGGATCCCGGATCATCTGGTGCGCAAGCATCTCACGGTCTTTGGAATTCCGTTTGAGTTCGTGATCAACGCCGCTGCGCGCCGCCAGAAGTGGATCGACCAGTCGCAGTCGGTGAATCTGTTCCTCAGCGAGCCGGATCTGAAAGTTCTCAGCCACATGTATCGCCGGGCGTGGCACACGGGGCTCAAGACCACGTATTATCTCCGCACGCTGGGAGCCTCGAGCATCGAAGGGCCGACCACGAACGTGAAGAAGGAACTGCGCGGCGTGGTGGCCACGGCCCGCAAGGAATTCACCGATTCTGAAAAAGCCGCCTGCTCGCTTGAGGCGATGCGGAATGGCGGCGAATGCGAGGCCTGCCAGTAGGGTAAGCGCAGAGCCGGATCTTTTGCCGATGGAAACCACACTGCTCGTGCTCGCCGCTGGCATGGGCAGTCGCTACGGCGGACTGAAGCAGGTGGATCCGGTCGGACCGGCGGGCGAGACGATTCTCGACTACTCGGTCTTCGATGCGGTGCGGTGTGGATTCAGTCGCGTCGTCTTTGTGATCCGACGGGAGTTTGAGGCCGAGTTTCGTGAAATGGTCGGGAGCCGCTTCGAAGACCGGATCGATGTCGGCTATGTTTTTCAGCAACTCAATGATTTGCCCGAGGGATTCAGCGTTCCCGAAGGTCGTGCCAAGCCGTGGGGCACAGGACATGCGATTTGGTGCGCCCGGGAGGCCGTCGACAGACCATTTCTCGCGATCAACGCCGATGATTTTTATGGACGCGGAGCCATCGCGGCGGTGGGGGAGTTTCTGTCGAAGTCGAATGCCGGATCGACCGATTTCTGCATGGCCGGCTATCCCTTGCGATCAACGTTGTCGCAGAACGGTCCCGTCTCCCGCGGCGTCTGCAGCGTTTCTCCGGACGGGTTCCTGACCGGAGTGAGGGAATTTACAAAAATCGCCCCAACAGACGCTGGAGCGCGAAATGAGGGTGACGGAGCTAATTTTTCCGGATCCGAGAGCGTCTCTCTCAACTGCTGGGGATTTACCCCGGCGATCTTCAATGGGCTCGAGGAGTTATTCGCAAAATTTTTGTCGGACATGACAGAAGAAACTGCGGAATTCTACATCCCGAGTGCCGTTGCGGCTCTCGTGGATGCGAAGCAGGCGACCGTGCGAGTGCTTCCCGTCGAGAGTCAATGGTTCGGCATCACTTATCGAGAAGACCGCGCGACCGTCGTGCAAGCCTTGGCGGAACTGGACGATTACCCGACGCCACTCTGGAGCGTGGGTTGAGTATTTTCTTGCTTTCCTGACGTCCAAAGGCACCCTCGGAGCAGGTGCCAAAACCTAAAAGCCCGCTTCCTGGAAACAGGGGCGGGTTTTTCTTTGGGGAGGGAAGACGAAATCGAATGACCGTCCTGCTAGGCCCCAATCTTTCGAAGTGGGAGACCGGACATGAGATTGCGTTCGATTTTCTCGAGTGAGGTCCCCTTGGTCTCGGGAACGAAAAGCAGGAAGAAAATGATGAAGAGGACATTCATTCCGCCGTAGAGGAGAAATGTGTTGCCGCCGCCGATTCCGTTGATGAGCGATAGGAACGTCTGACCAACGATGGCGTTGACGACCCAGTTTGTCGTCGTGCTGAAGCTGACGCCGAGATCGCGTCCAGCGAGGGGGTAGATTTCCGAGCAGATGACCCAAATGATCGGGCCCGCGCTCATGGCGAAGCCGACGATGAAGATGAGAAGGGCGAAGATCGCGGGATATCCGAGCGAGGGGTTCTTTTCGATTCCGATGTTAAACAACGTGCCAACGGTGATCATGGCCACACCCATCGTGACAAACCCGGAATACATGATCGGCTTGCGGCCGAGGCGATCCACGAATGCGATCGCGATAAATGTCGCGAGGACATTGGTGATTCCGACAATAACCGTGCCCCACATTTGCTCGGTCGGGTTATCGAATCCCGCGAGGCTGAAAATGCGGGGAGCGTAATACATGATGACGTTGATTCCAGTAAGTTGCTGGATAATTTGCAGGCCAATGCCTAGGCCGATCGCGCGGCGGAAGTTCGAGTTCTCCCGGAGAAGCTGCCACCCGTTTTGTTTGACCTTTGTGCTGTCCTCAATCTCTTGGACTTCTGCCGCGATCTCCGCCTCGTCGAGTTTCATACGTCGAAAAACATCGACAGCTCGTTCCTGGAAGCCCTTAAGGAAAAGCCAGCGAGGGCTCTCGGGAAGGAAGAGCACCCCGACAAACATGATAGCGGCGGGGATCGCCACGATCCCGAGCATGATCCGCCAATGACCGCCTGTCTCACCCCCAAATGTCGCATACGTTGCCAGCCAGGTATCGCTCAAAAACGCCATCAGGATGCCGATGGTAATCATGAGCTGATACATCGAGATCATCGATCCGCGAATCGCCTGCGGAGAAATCTCCGAGAGGTAAAGCGGAGCGGTAAATGACGCGATCCCAACGCCAATGCCGAGAACGAAGCGGGCGCCAATGAGGAAATGCTCATTGTGAGCGAACGCGCAGGCGAGGGCACCGATGACAAAAATGACCGCGCTCACGAGGATTGTCCGTCGTCGCCCGAAATTCGAGGAAAGATAGCCGCTGCACAGTGTGCCAAACACGGCACCCCACAGGAGCGCGCTGACAATAAACTCGGCGCGGGAATCGGCTTGGGCGGGTTCGAGAACCGGGAAGAATTCGTGTTTGATGAAGTCCAGCGCGCCGGAGATTACGCCGACATCGAGTCCGAAGAGCAACCCGGCCAGGGCCGCGGTGAATCCGATAAAGTAGACGATGAATTGAACTTTCTTTCGACGAGGGGAGGGGGTCATACGCGCTTCGTGCGAAGCGATTCAATCCCCATGCAGCCATGGAGACAAGGCTATTGTCGTGATCAGGCGTAGAAACCTGCTCGTCTCACGGCCATGGCGGGCGATGCGGTGCAACGACTACTGCGACGCGCACTTCTTCGTCGAGGAACAGCAGGAGCCCGACCCGCAGCACGAGCCGCTTGTCGCCGCGGGCTTGGTTGTGCAGGAAGACTTTGTGGAGCAGCAGGCGGACAGGGAGAATGCAACCAGAATGAGGGTTAGAGTCGGGATCTTTCTCATGCCGGTTTTTTAGCAGGCATTTCTGTTTGCGCAAGATCGTAAAAACGCGTCTCTTCTCCCGAAACCTCATGCCACGGATCGTCGCCCCCACCCTGACCTCGATGTATGCTGGCGCTTCTGAGGCGTTTGGCAGCCTACCGGCTTTCGCTCGGAAAGATGCCAGCGGAAAATTTTTACCCACGAGCTTTCGCGAGCTTTACGAGACCGGGCTGAACTTGGCGACCGCACTCGTCGCACTCGGTGTGAAGGCTCGCGATCACGTGGGTATCATTTCTGACAACCGGCTCGAATGGATGATTTGCGATTACGGGATCCTTCTGGCTGGCGCCGCCGACGTGCCGCGAGGGACGGATATTACCGAGGGCGAGATGGCCTACATCCTCACACATGCCGATGTGCGCGTCGTCTTCGTGGAAAACCTAACCACGCTGGAGAAGCTCGACCGCTGCAAGGTTCGGCATCTGGAGAAGGTCATCGTGATGTCCTCTGGCGGGCAGCCGCGCGCAGGGGTTCTGCGTCTTGAGGATGTGATTGCCGACGGTGCGCAACGGCGGGCGGCAGGAGATCGGTCGGCGGAGGAGCGAGCCGCCGCCGTTTTACCGACAGATCTCTTCACAATTATTTACACATCCGGCACGACCGGCACTCCGAAAGGCGTCCAATTGACCCACGCGAATATGTGTTCGCAGATCGAGAATCTTCCCTTCCAAATCGAGCCCGGTGACCGAACGCTCTCGATCCTCCCGATCTGGCACAGCTACGAGAGAATTTTTGAAATGGTCGCCATCGCCATGGGGGCTTGCACGCACTACACGAGTCTGCGGGCGATCGGCGAAGACCTCAAAGTCGTGCGTCCGACCTTGATGGCGTCCGCCCCGCGCCTCTGGGAGAGCCTCTACCAAAAGATTCTCTCAAACGTGAAATCCGCCCCGGCTCCGCGTCGCGCGCTATTCCATGCCGCCTACCGTTGTGCACGGAACGTGCATCGTGCGGAACGATTTTTCCTGGGCCAGGAACTCGATATGAAGGGTCGGGGACCCGCGGAGCGTCTCAGGCTCGCGATTCCGCACGCTCTGGCGTGGCTCCTGTCGATTGTTCCCCTGCGGATCTTGGATCCGTTGGTTTTGAAAAAGCTTCGCGGAATCGTTGGGGGCGAATTCCGTGGCACGATTTCCGGCGGCGGTGCGCTCCAGCCTCATGTGGACGAGTTTTTCAACTTCATCGGGATTCCCGTTCTGGAAGGTTATGGCATGACCGAAACGTCACCCGTGCTTGCCGTGCGGACGTGGAAAAATCTGGTCATTGGAACCGTTGGCCACCCGTATCCCGATACGAAAATCCGCATCGTCAGTCTGCAAAATGGCGAGACCCTCTACCCGAACCGGGCCAAGCGTGCCGGTGGTCGCGGGCTTCGCGGTGAAATCCATGTGCAGGGTCCGCAAGTGATGAGGGGATACTACAAAGACCCCGAGGGCAGCGCGCGTGTGCTGCGCGATGGGTGGATGAATACCGGCGACATCGGAATGATGACGTTTAACAACTGCCTTAAGATCCTGGGTCGCTCGAAAGAAACAATCGTTCTTCTCAGTGGAGAAAACGTCGAGCCCGTGCCAATCGAAGCGCGGCTCACGGGCTCGCCGCTGATCGAGCATTGCATGGTCGTCGGCCAAGATCAAAAAGCCCTCGGCGCCCTGATCGTTCCCGCCCTCGAAGGATTTCGTGCGGCCGGGATCGCGTGTGCCACGGCCGCGGAGCTTGTCAATCGGGAGGATGCCCATCGACTGCTGGAAGCCGACATCCGACGGCTGATATCCTCCGAGACCGGATTTAAGCCCTTTGAGCGCATTGCCTCGTGGCGGTTTGTGCCCAAGGCGTTCGAGGTCGGCGATGAAATGACAAATACGTTCAAGCTCAAGCGTCACGTAATCACCGACCGCTACGCTGCGATTATTGCGGAGATGTTCCCGTCGGCGTCGTAGGGGTCTCTGCCGCTGCGGGAGCTGGTGCGGGGGCGATAACCTTCACGCTGTCGCGGATTTCTTTCACCCAGCTCGGAAAATCCGGATGCTCCGGATTCTGGCGCACGAGAGCCAGCATTTCGGCCAGTGCACGGTTCGGTTGGCCGATTTCTTTCATGTCCTTGGCGCGTAGGAAAAGGAGCTTCGGGCGGGTGACGGTGTTGAATTGCTCGGCCTTGTGCTCGGACCGCCCGGTTGTGATCCGATCCGCCTCGATTTTCATTTGGAGGTCCCACGTGGCGATGAGTTGGGGATCTTTTGCCTCGCGGAGAAAGGGACGGATATTTTTGTCGAAGATGCCGGTGATGTTACCCGGAGTGAGCTCGAAGGCATTGTCCGCCGGAAGCCACTCGCCGAGTTCGATCCATTGCGCGATGACGGATTGGCCGAGGGGTTTGTTTAGGAGGTTTTTGGCTTCGTCGGGAAAACTCTCTTGGAACGAATCGTCGGCTGCGACCAATTCGTTGATGTAACTCAGGCTGGCCGGCGCCAGGGTCGCGGGCTTCTCGATTCCCTTCCGCTGCACGGCCAGGGCCGCGTAACGCATGTAGAGGAGGAGAGCGGTTTGCATGGGTTTGCTCCGCAGGAGGTCGGAGTTCTTCTTTTTCCAGTCCGTGAACGCCTCGACCTTCCCTTTCTGGCCCTGAAACTGCACTTGCTCGACTGCGTCCGTGTAGAAACCAGCTGCTGCCGAGCCGCTGGCTGCTGCGGATTGGAGCTGCGAAAGGACGGTATTTTTCGCAGCGGACTTGGATTGCTTTTGCTTTTGCTCGATGGCTTCGAGTTCCCGGAGGATCGAATCGGCATTCGGTGCAACGGCATCTTGAAGCGCGTGCAGCGAGGGACAGAGCGTGAGGGCGGCGAAGGCGAGGGCAGGGAAAACGAGGGGACGCATAACGTCATTGATTCTTTGCCCCCGGATTCCCTGCGTCAATCACAAGTGCATTGCAGCCGGCGCGCCTCTGATCCATGCTTCGGTTTCTATGGACTACCTTGCCCGCGCCCGCCGGGTTATCGCGATTGAACTCGAAGAAGCTGCTGCGGCGGCGGCCCGGATCGATGAAGATTTTAATGTAGCCCTGCGGTTGGTGAAAGCCGCCGTGGAGAACCGGGGCAAGGTCATCATCGTGGGCGTCGGAAAGTCTGGCCACATCGGAGAAAAAATCGCTGCCACGCTCACCAGCACAGGTTCCCCGGCCGTTGTCTTGAATTCCCTCAACGCCCTCCACGGCGATCTCGGGGTCGTCAACGAGGGCGACGTGGTGATCGCGCTGAGCTACAGTGGCGAAACCGAGGAGTTGATCGCGATCCTCCCGGCTTTTGTCCGGATGGGGCTGCCGGTGATTGCTATCACGGGCGGGAAGGAATCGACCCTCGCCAAGTGCTCTACCGCCGTGCTCGACGTGACCGTTTCGCAGGAAGCCTGCCCGCTCAATCTTGCGCCGACTTCGAGCACGACCGCGATGCTGGTGATCGGCGACGCGCTCGCGATGACGCTTCTGGAAGCCCGGGGGTTTCGCAAGGAAGACTTCGCGCGATTTCATCCCGGCGGCAGCCTCGGGCGGGCCCTGCTCCTGCGGGTGAGCCAGATCATGCGGAGTGTCGATGAGTTGGTGATTCTCACCGTCTCCGCGACAGTGCTCGAGGCGGTTCAAGGAATGACCGCCAAGCGCGCGGGGGCGGCTGTCGTCGTGGACGATGCCGGGCGGCTTCTCGGGATCTTTACTCACGGGGATTTTGCCCGCCATTTTCCGAATCATCCGACGATCGGTTCGCTTCCGGTGGGAAATTTCATGACGCAAAATCCGGTGACGATCCCCGGCGACAAGCTCGCCGCCGAAGTCCTTCAGACGCTCGAGCGGCACCGCATCGATGATCTGGTGGTCGTGGATGCGGAAAACCGCCCGATCGGCATCGTGGACTCGCAGGATCTCACCCGCTTGAAGATTCTTTGATGCTGCTGGCTTTTCACAAGCCATTCGGGGTTCTCTCGCAATTCACGCCCGACGGCAGCGCCCATCGCACGCTGGCAGAGTTTGGACTTCCGCCGGACGTTTATGCGATTGGCCGCCTCGATGCGGACTCCGAGGGACTCCTCCTGCTCAGCGACGAGGCAAAATGGAATCAGCAACTGCTGCATCCGGACCGCCATGTTGAGAAAACCTACTGGGTGCTCGTCGAGCGGCGTCCGTCGACGGATTCAATTTCCGCACTAGCCGGAGGAGTGCTCCTTGACGGAAGGCCAACGCTCCCAGCGAAAGCGTGGGTTCTCGATCCCCAGCCGGTTGTTCCGCCACGGGATCCGCCGATTCGCGTGCGAAAAACCGTCGAGGATTTCTGGATCGAGATCCGCCTGACGGAAGGGCGAAACCGCCAAGTTCGTCGAATGACAGCCGCCTTGGGACACCCGACTATCCGGCTTGTGCGAGTTGCGTTCGGTGGAATCAAACTGGGCGAGCTCGCCCCCGGCGAATGGCGGGAGATCCCGCCCGACGAATCTCAGAGCGCCTTGTGACTTCCGTCACACAGCGCGCCGGTCTTGCTGTGTTTGCATCCGCAGAAGTAAACCGTTCCGTCTTTTTCCGCCTCGTAGCGAGTGGGTGAAAATCCCGAGCCCTTGTGCGAACCATCGCAGAATGGCTGGTTTTTGCTTTCACCACAGGAGCACCAGAAGTAGGCCTTGCCGGCCTCGACGGTGACGGGATATGGGGCGCGCTGACTAATCTTTGGTTCGCTCATGCCTCAAGGATTACTTCAGATTGTCTGAGAAAGGAAGCCCCCATCGACACGAATGTCGGTGCCCGTGACGAACGAACTCGCCGCCGAACTCGCAAGAAAGACCGCCGCGCCGATAAGCTCGTCCGCCTGGCCGAATCGTCCCATCGGCGTGTGCTGCAGGATTGATGCCGCCCGCGCTGTCGGAGAGCCGTCCTCCTGATAGAGCAGACGCCGGTTCTGCTCGGCGGGAAAAAATCCGGGCGTGATGGAATTCACGCGCACCCCGCTTGGGGCCCACTCGCGGGCGAGGAATTGTGTGAGGCTCAAAGCCGCAGCCTTTGCGGCCGAGTAGGAGACAACGCGCGAGAGCGGGATGTGAGCCGAGACGCTGGCGATATTGATGATGCTCCCCTTTTTCCTGGCGACCATCGCCGGACCAAAAACCTGGCATGGGATCAGAGCGCCACCGAGGACGTTTAGGGCAAAATTTTCCGTCCAGTCAGCGGTTGAAATCGATTCGACGGGATTCTCCGGTGTCACGGTCACCTTCGGATCATTTCCGCCGGCGGCATTCACCAGCACGGTCGGTGTGCCGAGCTCGGCGACGGTTTTTTGAGCAACATTTCCAGGCTCTCCCGCGCACCCGCGTCGGACTCCAGGAAAATCGCATGACCGCCCGACGACCGAATCGCCGCGACTCGAGCTTCGCCGCGTTCGGCATTCCGACCGGATACAACCACCGATGCTCCGGCGGCAGCAAGACCCTCGGCCAATGCCCCCCCGAGCACGCCCGTGGCGCCGATGACGACGGCAATTTCACCCGACAGATCAAAAAGTGTAGGAGATTTCATTGGTAATCGGTGAAGAGTTCGTGGCCGAGCACACTCAGGCAATAAATCGCGGCGGTTTCCGTGCGAAGAATAATCGGTCCCAAAGTGATCGGCAGGTAGCCGTGGCTTTTTGCCAGCGAAAGCTCGGCTGGAGTGAAATCCCCCTCGGGTCCGACGAGCACAGTGGCACTTTTCGGGAGGCGGCCATGTGATTCCCGGAAGTCTGCGAGGACGGCTTTCAGCGGGCGCGCGTCAGGCTGAAGGGATGCGATAACGAGCAACTCGGACTTCTCGCCCGACTCGAAAAACGCCTTGGGCGCCAGCGGTAGCGAGACGCCCGGCAGGTGATTTTGCCCGCATTGCTTGCAGGCCTCGCTGGCGATTTCGGCCCACTTTCCGCGCTTTTTCTCTGCCTCGCCGGCGTCGAGTTGGACCACGGTGCGATCGGAGAGCAGCGGGGAGATCTGTGCGGCGCCGAGCTCGACGGCCTTCTGGACGATAAGATCCATATTTTTCCCCTTGGGCACGGCCTGGCCTAGGATGATCCGGCACGGCGGTGGTGGCGTGTGTGTGGCGTGGCCGACTTTTAAGTGAACCCCGGAGGACGAAGACGCCAAGATTGTCGCGCTTGCCTCGCGGCCGGCTCCATCGAAAACCGTGACCTTCTCGCCCTCGGGGAGGCGCAAGACTGTCGAGCAGTGGTGGGATTCGGAGGAGTCAAGCTGACCGGACTCCCAGCGTTCAGGCGGTAGATGGAATCGATGCATGGTGAGATTGAACGTAGTCGCGAACGGCGTCGTGCCAAGACCGGGGTTCGATTCCGGTGAGGCGCGTCAATTTTTTTGTCGAGAGAGCGGTGAAGACCGGACGCTGGGCCACGAATTGCTTCATGTCACTCAAGGCGATCGGCGCCACCGTCGCCGTCGCCAGCGGGATGCCTGCTTCGGCAGCGCAAACCAGGGCATGAGCACCCAGGTCTCGCCACGAACAGGCTGGGCCCGAATTGCAGGCGTGAAGCAGTCCGCCGGGCAGACCGGCGCCAAAAAACGGCTCCATCCATCTGGCGACATCGCTGGCATGAGTCGGCAGCGAAAATTTATCGGCGACCGCCGCCACGTCGGCGTTGGTCCGTGCTTGGTTGAGAATCATGTCAATGAAGCTCGGCTTGTCGGGTCCGAAAACCCATGAGACGCGCACCACGAGGTGGCTCGGATCATCGGCGAGGATGGCGCTCTCGCCGGCGAGTTTTGTCTGTCCGTAACAACCGAGCGGCCGGGCAAGATCGTCTTCCGTGTAGGCCTCCTGTTTCAATCCGTCGAAGACGTAATCGGTGCTGAAATGGAGAAATCGCGCAGATTTTTTCCGGGCCGCTGCCGCCATCACCCGCGGAGCCTCGGTATTCACGGTTGCTGCCATTTCCCGCTCGCTTTCGCAAAGATCGACGTTCGTCATCCCGGTGCCATTGACCAGCACATCAAAATCTGAGTCGTCGAGAACGCGTTCAAGCCTCTCCAGGTCCGCCACATCGACATCCGGCCGCGCGAGGGACACGACCTCGTGCGAACCCGACCACTCCCGGGCCAACGCCGAGGCTAAGCGTCCTCGTCCGCCCAGGATCAGGATTTTCATCGACCAGCTTCCGCGCGGAACGATCTGAGCAATCTATCGCCGATTGAGCTTGGAGAGCAGGCGGAGAACCTCGATGTAGAGCCAGACGAGCGTGACAAGCACCCCGAGGCTGGCGAGCCACTCGTAGTATTTCGGGGCATTGGCCGCCGCGCCCTTCTCGATATTGTCGAAATCGACCAAAAAATTCATCGCCGCGATGACAATAATGAACAGGCTGATCCCAATTCCGAGCGGGCTCGAATCGTGGAGGAAAGGCATTTGAATTCCGAAAAACATCAACCCGAGATTGGCGAGGTAGACGAGCGCGATCCCGAGGGTGCAGGCAAAAACAATCGACCGAAACTTGTCGTTCACCTGGATGATTCGGAACTGGAACAGTGCCAGCATCGCAAAGAGAATTCCGAAGGTGATGAGAACCGCTTGGAGAACAATCCCGTTGCTCTGGCTGTTATACATGGCCGAGATGACGCCGAGAGCCGCGCCCTGGCAGACGGCGTAAATCGGCGCGAGCACCGGGGCGAGCGTTGGCTTCCATGAGGCCACGAGCACAATAATGAGCCCGAGCACCGAGCCGCCGATCAGCGCGGGGAGTGCCAGAGGCGACGCGGCAAGCGTCCAGGAAAAGACCGCCGTCGCCGCAGCGATGCAGGTCAGGAGCGTTGTCTTGTGAATCGTTCCCGAGACGGTCATGGTCTGACCGGACGTGGCGGGGATGGAGTCGATGCGGTTTTCGTTGAAGAGCGGGTTGTTCATGGTGAGTTTGTCAATGCAATCTACTGCGCTGACCGCCCTTCGTCGAATAGAAACATCCCGGCACCGAGAACCCCGCCCAGAGACGGCGGCGGGCTCGGATTGGTGCGCATCCGCTGACTCGGAGGGGCTTTTCATTTAATGATTCATGTTGCTCACCATCAGAAGTTTGCACAAAATTAAACCACCTCTGTCCCGACGAGTTTCTTTATCGAATTCCCGATTTTTCCCGGGACACTCGACAAAGTCCCGAAGCGCGGCATATTTGAAAGCGTCATGGACAGTTTTGTCAGATCAGCGGTGCAGGGAATCCTGACCTCTTACGAGGAGGTTGGGGGTCTGAATAATACAGACGGGCACAATCTCCCGTCGAAGCGCGCGCTCGGGCAGATCTGCAGCCAGTTGCTGCAAATGGTTTTTCCAGGTTTTCATGATGAGAAGCCCATTCACAAAAGCGAGATTGGAGCCTTGACGACGGAGCGGCTCGGTCTGCTGGCCACCGCGTTGGAGGATCAAGTCGCGAAGAGCCTGCGGGTGGCGGATCCGAAATGTCCGAAGGTCCGGGCCCGCGAGGTGATGGTGCGTTTTTTTGTGGAGCTGCCGAAGACTCGCGAGCTCCTGCGAACCGACATCGAAGCGGCGTATGAGGGAGATCCGGCGGCCTTGAGTAGCGAGGAGATCATTTTATCCTATCCGTGTATCGAGGCGATTGCCATCCAGCGCATGGCGCACACGCTCTACGAGGACTGTGTGCCATTGCTCCCCCGCATGATGACCGAATGGGCGCATGCCCGCACGGGGATCGACATCCATCCGGGGGCGTCGATTGGCGCCTACTTTTTCATCGATCACGGCACCGGTGTCGTGGTCGGAGAGACGTGTCGGATCGGCAAACATGTGAAGCTCTACCATGGAGTGACCCTTGGCGCGCGAAGCTTTGCGAAAGATGAGGCCGGCCACATCGTCAAAGGCGGCAAACGTCATCCCGATGTGGGCGACTGTGTGACGATCTACCCGAATTCTACGATTCTCGGTGGTGAAACGCTGATCGGGGCGGGGTCGACGATTGGAGCGAATGTTTTTCTTATGCATAGCGTAGCCCCTGGCTCGCTCGTCGTTCACGAAGAGAAACAACTGCGAATTCTCGATAAGGAAGCCCGGAGAGAACCCGGACAATGGGAATGGTCTATCTAGATTACAACGCCACCACGCCGCTGGCCCCGGAGGCGAGGGAAGCGATGCTGCCGTTTCTCGATGGCGACTTCGGGAATCCGTCGTCGATCCACGCGGCAGGTCGGAGTGCCCGTGCGGCCATTGATGATGCGAGGGATGAGTTGGCCGCCCTGCTCGGCGTTCGTGCCCACGAGATTATTTTTACCGGAGGGGGAACGGAGTCGTGCAATCTCGGAGTGATCGGCCTGGCCCGTGCCCATTCGGTGAAGGGGAAGCACATCATCACGTCCGCGACGGAGCACCACGCTGTTCTCCATGCTTTCGAGTATCTTCAGCATTTCGAGGGGTTTGAGGTTACGATCCTCCCGGTGAATCGTCTGGGCGAGGTCGAGCCCGACGCCCTCCGGAGTGCCATCCGACCCGACACGACGGTGGTCTCGGTGATGCACGCCAACAACGAAACCGGGGTCATCCAGCCGCTGGCCGAACTCGGCGGGATTTGTCGCGAGCGAGGGGTGCATCTCCACTCCGATGCCGTCCAAACGTTTGGGAAAATCCCGGTGCGTCCGCGCGAGCTTGGCCTCTCGGCGATGTCGATAGCAGCCCACAAATTCTACGGGCCGAAGGGTGTCGGCGCTCTGTGGCTCGATGCCGGCGTGGCGATTTCCCGGATCGGTCACGGCGGTGCCCACGAGAATACCCGTCGACCTGGCACCGAGAACGTTGCAGGCATTGCGGGTCTCGCTGCGGCCGCCGGATTGGCGGTGGAGCGAGCGGAATCCGACTCCGGGCGACTTCGTGAGCTTCGCGAGCAACTTTGGGATGGAATTGCCGGACTCTGCCCGCAGGCCATTCGAAATGGCTCGCCATCCGGGTGTCTCGCCAACACGCTGAACATCAGTTTCCCGGGAGCCGATGGCGAAGCCCTGCTGATCGGACTCGATCTTGAGGGGGTCTGCGTATCGAGTGGTTCGGCGTGCATGGTCGGTTCGGTCCAAGCCTCACACGTTCTGCTGGCCATGGGCGTTCCTCGCGATACGGCCCTGGCGACGATTCGATTTTCCCTCGGCCACCAGACCACACTTGATGATGTCACCCGGACGGTTCGCGCCGTTGGGTGTGTTCTCGAAAACCAACCCTTGCCCGTCTGATGAGATACAATCAGTTGCTCCTCAATTTTGGCCGGGCTGTCATGCGGCGGGTCCGCTCCTCCCCGGAGGCCCATAAGGCCCCTCGCCGCCGGACCAGCCTGCGCCCGGATCCGCTGCTTGAGGACTTCGCCAATCAACTTCTTCTCGCCGCCGGTTGCCGCTCGCTCTACGTGACGGTTTGTTGGAATCCCACGCTCCGCACCACCGCCGGGCTGGCCGAGTGGAAGGAACGCCGGATCGTTTTGAATCCGAAGCTGGTCGAGGTCTCGTCGAATGAAGTCCAGCGGACGCTTCGTCACGAACTCGCGCATCTTCTCGCCCAACATCTCGCCGGGCGCCGCCGGATCGCGGCCCATGGCCCGGAATGGCGTGCCGCGTGCGAATCCCTTGGCATCCCGAATGAACCCCGTTGCCACGATCTTCCCTTCAAGCGTCGAAAAATCGAGCGGAAGTTTTTTTACGCATGTCCCCAGTGCAGCACCGTCCTCGCCCGGGTGCATCGACCCCGGCGAGCCGTGGCCTGTGTCAAATGCTGTCGGAAGTTCAATAGTGGACGTTATGACGAACGCTTCCGCTTCCGGGCGATCCAACCGCCGGATGGGATGGCGGCATAGTTTCCGGCCTCGGAAAAGACGTCCTTTGAGCCCGGGGTTGCATCCCGGGAATGTTTGCGGGATACTGTTTCGTTCGAATTCATGACCATTTTGGAAAACTCAGCACAGCAGGAAAGTATTAGCATCCCGGTGGATAACCTCCGGGTCGACGGTGTGACGCGCCTGATCACGCCGGCTCAGATCAAGGAACAGAGCCCGGCAAACGACCGGCAAATCCGTACCGTGGCTGCCTCCCGGGCGACCGCCCGCGCGATTCTCAATGGCGAAGATGACCGCCTGCTCGTGATTGTGGGGCCATGCTCGATTCACGACACAGTCGCGGCTCTCGACTATGCCAGACGCCTCGCGGACCTTAGTGCCGAGGTATCGGACCGCTACTTTATCGTAATGCGAGTTTACTTTGAGAAGCCCCGGACGACGATCGGCTGGAAGGGACTCATCAACGATCCGCATTTGGACGACTCCTGCGATGTGGCCCACGGCATCTCGGTTGCCCGGAAGCTGCTCCTCGATATTTTGGATCTCGGTCTGCCGGCCGGGACGGAATTTCTTGATCCGATCATCCCGCAATACATTGCTGACCTCATCAGCTGGGCGGCCATCGGGGCTCGGACGACGGAATCCCAGACGCACCGCGAACTCGCCAGCGGGCTCTCGATGCCGGTGGGATTCAAGAATGGCACGGACGGGAGCATTCAGACCGCCCTCGATGCGATGAAGTCGTCGAACGCGCCCCACAGTTTTCTCGGAATCGACCAGGATGGTGCGACGAGCATTATCAAAACGTCGGGAAATCCGGACAGCCACCTCGTCCTTCGGGGCGGTCGCTCGGGAGGAAACTACGGAGCCGAGCACGTCGCGGCCGCCAGCGCCGGACTTCAAAAGAACGGCCTGCACCCGGCCGTGATGGTCGATTGCAGTCACGCCAACTCCGGCAAGGATCCGGCAAAACAGCCCGTCGTGTGGCAAAGCCTCCTCGATCAGCGGGCGGCCGGCCGCAGCGGGATTATTGGAGCCATGCTCGAGAGCAATATCCACTTCGGCGCGCAGGCACTTGGGTCGGGACGTGCGGGCCTCAAGTATGGGGTTTCGATCACCGATGGCTGCCTCGACTGGGAGGCCACGGAGAAGTTGCTGCGCTCTTGAAAGTCTGCGAGGTCGAGTTTGCAGCGATTGACTTTGAAAGTGCGGGGTCCGAGCCCGGGCGGACCGATGAGCCGGTCCAAATCTCGATTGTGTTGATGAAAAATGGCGAGGTGGGTGAGGCCTTCACGTCGTATCTCAAGCCAGGTCGGCCGGTGACGTGGGCCGCTCGGGCTGTGCATGGGATCGGCGACGACGCGCTCGTCGATGCTCCACGCTTGATCGACCTCTGGCCCGAGGTGAAGCGAATGCTGGACACCCGGTGGGTGGTCGCGCACGGCGCGGCAACGGAGAAACGTTTCCTCCGAGTTTTTCCGATCCATCGGTTCGGTCCCTGGATCGATACGCTCA
>JBMOHW010000006.1:0-51017 GCA_049317665.1 Terrimicrobiaceae bacterium
CGACAGCTCATCGAATACAGGAAATTCAAGGAAGCCGCCGCCCATCTCCGCGATCAGGCTTTGCTCCAGGAAAGCCTCTTCCCACGTGTGCCCGTGACACCGGACCTCGCACCCGCGGAAAATCTTCTTGTCGAGGAAGTCGGCATCTTCGATCTCATCCATGCCTTTCAAAAAATTCTCAAGCGCCTCGAGAAGAAGCCCGAAGACCTCCGCGAGATCTTTGCCGAGAATTTCACCGTCTCCGAAAAGATTGACTATCTTCTGCGGGTCACTTCGAGTGGGACCTCCATGCAGTTTGAAGAACTCTTTGCCGATGTCGCCAGCCGAACCGAGATCGTCGTCACATTCCTCGCGATGTTGGAACTCATCCGCCTCAAGCAGATCCGTGTGCGGCAGGAGGGTCACTTTGGAGTAATCTGGATCGATCGCACCGAGACCGCAGCGCAGATTTTTGTATGAGCGACGAATCTCCTTTCCCTCTTCACCGCGTCATCGAGTCGATCCTTTTCGCCTCCCAAAAACCGGTTTCCGTCAAGGAACTCACGGCGATCTTGAAGGGAGCGACAAACGCGGCGGGCGAGAATTCCATCGTTCCGGACTTCGGCAAACTCACCGCCGATCAAATTTCCGAGGCCATTCACGTTCTTGAGACGGAATATGCCGCGGCCGGGGTTGCCTTCGAGGTGCGCGAAAATGCCGCGGGCTGGCAGCTCGTGACCCGCGCGGATTTTGCCCCGTGGCTCCGACAGATTTTCCCCGAGAATCGTCCGGCAAAACTCAGTGCTCCGGCCTTGGAAACCCTCGCCATCATTGCCTACAGACAGCCCATCACCCGTGCGGATATCGAAGCCGTGCGTGGAGTCGCCGTCGATGGCGTCATGCAAACCTTGCTCGACCGCGGTCTCGTCCGGATTGCCGGTCGATCCGACATTCCGGGACGTCCCCTCCTCTACGAGACGACGCAGCATTTTATGGAGCACTTCGGTCTCAAGGATCTCGATGATCTCCCCAACGCCGGCGAGCTCCGCAAGATCGCCCTGCCCCAAGCTCCACGTCCGGAGCCGTCTCCTCAGGAGGAGTTACCGCTGCCGATTGATGGATCCCCAGCGCCGGTTGCTGATTCGCCCGCAGCGGCCGAGGAGGCTCCCCTAGCGACGGAAGAGCCGCTCGCACCCGAAACCTCGGAGGAAACCAAATGAGCGAGCTCGGCGACCTTCGCGAAAAAATCGATGCGCTGGATACCGAACTCCTGCGCCTGCTGAACGAGCGCGCCCGGCTGGCTGGCGAAATCGGCGTGATCAAAAACCGCGACAGCCTCCCGATTTATTCGCCGGACCGCGAGACCAAGCTACTCCGGAGCCTCGTCGCACGGAGCGACGGACCGCTCCGGCCGGAGGCAATTCATGCGATCTATCGCGAAATCATGTCCGCCTCGCTGGCCCTCGAAAAAGATGTCGCGATTGCATGCCTTGGCCCATCGGGAAGCCCAACCCACCAGGCGGCGCTCGGGAAATTCGGATCCAGTGTGCGCTACACGTTTGCACCGGAGATTAGCGCCGTCTTCCGTGAAGTCGCTGCCGACTGCGCGGATTGCGGCGTCGTCCCACTCGAGGACCCGGGCCACGGCTTGATCAGTCAAACGCTCGACGAACTGGCCGAGTCCGAGCTTTCGGTCTGCGCGGAAATCAAGCTGACCACCAACACAGAGGAGGACGAGTCCTCCCGCTATCTCGTGCTTGGTCAGACTCCGAATGCACCATCGGGCGAGGATCACACGATGTTGATGCTCCGGATCGAGGACAAGCCGGGAGCCCTCGTCG
Organism: Terrimicrobiaceae bacterium; assembly: GCA_049317665.1. GTDB lineage: Bacteria > Verrucomicrobiota > Verrucomicrobiia > Chthoniobacterales > Terrimicrobiaceae > JBBRHN01. The sequence goes on from JBMOHW010000006.1 coordinate 1,821, forward strand.
CCGCACTCGAGCCGTTCAAGGAACTGGAAATCAACCTCAGCCATTTCGCCAGCCGACCCGCCATGAAGGGCAGCGATGACGTTTTCTTTTTTGTCGAAGCCGACGGACACTCGCACGACCTCAAGATTTCGGACCTTTTCCGGGAGCTCTCGAAAAAATGCCGGGCCGTCAAGGTCCTCGGCAGCTATCCGCGAAACCTCGGCGGGGACGCTGAGGCATGAAGACATTTCTCGACACGATCCTCGAGGACGTGCGCGAAGAGGTGGCGGCGTCCAAGCTCCGGCGGACTCCAGCAGATCTCCGCTCGATGTGCGCAGACGCTCCTCCCCCACGCGACTTCCGGTCTTCGTTGGCCGGCGGCTTCGGCCTCATCGCCGAGATCAAGGAACGCTCACCCAGCGTCGGGCCGATGCGGCGCGAAAACGTCGCTGACGCTCCGGTCGTCTATGCCGAATCCCCGGTCGTCCGCGCGGTGTCCGTTCTCACAAACGAACGCCACTTCGGCATGTCGATCGAACGTCTTGCGTCCGTGCGGAAAATCGTTGCCCAACCCGTGCTGAGAAAGGATTTTTTCATCGACGAGTATCAGATCCGCGAAGCTCGGGCTTTCGGTGCGGACGCCATTCTCCTCATGGCGAACGTCCTCGATTCCGCCAGGCTGGCTGGTTTCCACTCGCTCGCTCGGGAACTCGGGATCGAAGCCCTCTTTGAAGTGCATACCAAGGCGGAAATTTCTCAGCTCCCACCCTCCGCGCGGATCGTCGGGATTAACAGTCGGAAATTTAAATCCGACTCGGGATTTGTCGCTTCGGGCGAGTCGTCGGATCAAGACTTCAGCCTCGATCTCTCGGTATTTCAACTCGCTGACGCTCTCCCGACCGGAGTGATCCGAGTTGCGGAAAGTGGCATCTCTCCCAAGACAATGGGATCGGTTCGCGACAAATTCGATGCGGCACTCGTCGGGACCTCGCTTCTTCGCGATGAACGGGGAATTCGTGCCTGCCTCGCGGATTTCGAGTCTGCCATTGGTGCCTGATCCGATGCCACCCGCTGCGAAATCCCAGATCAACGGACGCCTCGTTGTCCTCACTCTCGTGGGACTTTGCCTTCTCGGATGCCTCGGGACGATCTGGAGGTATGCCGGACTTCACGCGTCGACCAACGAGGCCCATGTCGAGCTCGTCGACGGCCACGCGGTTGTCGTGGCCAAGTTTTCCGACAGCCCATCGATCCGCGTCGGCCAGCGCGCCGTTGTTTCCGCACGAGCGGATTCCTCGAAGCGCTTGTCCGGTATTGTGACGGAAATGCTTCCCGATTCCCGCATCATCATCGCATTGGAAAAGGAATCCGCCTTCCCTCCCGGCGCCGAACTCTCGGTCACCGTGGAAACCCCCAAGCCTTGACGAACGCAGAATTCCATCGCCTCCTCGCCAGCGTTTCGCGCTCGTTTTCCCTCAGTTTGCGCCTACTTCCTGCGGAAGTCCGCTCTGCGATTTCCCTGGCCTATGCCCTAGCGCGGGCATCCGACACCATCGCGGACTCCACCGATGTCCCGCCCGGAGATCGCATTCAGGCTCTGCGGGAACTTCCCTCCGTCACGTTTCCGGTCGCGTTACCAGTCGCCGACCCCGCCGAACGATCTCTCCTCGACAAACTCCCTGACCTGCTCCACCGCCTCGACCAATCGCCTGACCGTCCTCTGATCGAGAACGTCTGGAGCACGATTCGCGAGGGGCAGGTTTTTGATCTCTCGCGCTTCCCATCCCCGGATCCCCTGAGCCCAACCGAACTCGAACGATACACCTATCTCGTCGCAGGGTGTGTTGGGGAATTTTGGACCGATCTCTGCCTGCTCCGCCTCAACCAACCCTTCGCAAAACCCGCAGCGGAAATGCGTGGCCTCGGCCGCTCCTTCGGCTGTGCCCTCCAGCGCGTCAACATCCTCCGGGATCGAGCGTCCGATGCCACCCTCGGTCGAATCTACATTTCGCCGGACGGGATCGCGTCCGAGATTTCTCATGCGCGATCCGGACTCAACGCCGGAGCCGCCTACGCCGGCGCCACCCGCTCGCGGCGCCTCCGCGCTGCCGTCGCCCTCCCCGCCGATCTCGGACATCAAACTCTCGACCTCATCGAGCAAGCCCCTTTGGCCCAACGCGTCCGCGTTTCCCGCTCTCAGGTCTGGCGATCGCTCGTCCGTTGCCTTCTGTTCGCCCCACACGACCGAAGCATCGGCTAATCGATTTGACGCAGCACGAGCGATACGACAGTATTCGCACATGATCGCTCATGATCGGCTCCGGGAAATCGCCCGCCTTGTCGAGGCCCGCGGCAGTGTGCCGACGGCGCAACTCGCGAAGCGATTCGGGATTTCTGCCGCCCAGCTCCGCCGCGACCTTGATGCACTGGAGCGGCAACGCGTTCTCGTCCGACGCCACGGGGCGGCCGTGCATCCGACTTACCTTTTCGGCGAGACCTCGCATGAATCCCGAACTCAGCGGGCGTTGGAGGCCAAACGACGCCTTGCGAAGGCCGCCGTCGCGCTCGTGCCTGATGGCGCTTCGGTTTGGGTCGACGCGGGAACAACCTGCGAGGTCGCGGCGCGGTTCCTTTTTGCCAGACCATCGGTGCGGGTTATCACCCACTCGGTCCCGGTGCTCCATGCCGCATTTTCCGCTCGCGCGCAGGTGATCTGCCCCGGCGGGGAATTGCGCCCGATCAGCGGTGCGATGGTAGGATCTGAGGTGTTGAAGGCCATGGACGAACTTCAGGCCGACTATGCTTTTCTGGGTGCGACCGCCGTCTCGGCGAAGGGCGCCTTCACGACTGAACTCACCGAGGGCCGCATGAAATCGAGGATTCTCGACGTGGCACGTCATGCGGTGCTTCTCGCGGACGCCAGCAAGTGGGACGCCTCGGCTCCCGTCCGGTTTGCCCGGCTCGATGCATTCTCTCACTGGGTGACCGACGACTCTTGGCCGGATACGTCTCGCCGCGCAGCAAAGAAGCTTTTCCCAACCATTCAATTCGTCCAATGAAAAGATCTGAAATCAACACCGCATGGCGTCAGGCCTCGGCCTGCTTCAAAGCCGGCGGCTGGGCACTTCCGCCGAACCCGAAATGGGATATCACCGACCTCGGGCTCGGCCGTTTTTCTGAGTTCGGCCTTGTCCTCATCAACCTGGCCGAGGAGCCGGAGTATTGTGAGAAGTTGATGTATTCGCGCCACAAACAGGTCACGCCCTTGCACACACATCGAAAGAAGAAGGAGGACATCATTTGTCGCCAGGGCCGACTCGCCATCGAAGTCTGGGCCGGATATCCGAAGCACACGGAAAAAGGTGCGCCCGTGAGACTCAAGCACACGGGCGAATGGCGGGAGTTTGCCTCAGGCGATGTCTTGCTGCTCGAAGCCGGCGAACGCGTCACGCTCACGCCAGGCATCTACCACGCCTTCTGGCCGGAATCCGAGGAATGCATCATCGGCGAGGTATCCACCGCCAACGACGACGCCCACGACAACTTTTTCGTCAGCGACGAAATCGGGCGCTTCCCCCACATCGAAGAGGACGAACCCGCCCTCGTGCGACTGGTCAGCGAGCCGCAATTGCCGAGCGGACGCGCCACGCAAGTCGCCTAAAGCCGCTCGCTTTCGACGACACTTTCGTGTCGGGCAAAGATCCGAATGCCTCCTTCGGAACAGCGCCCTGAGATTTGTCAGATTGATGGCCGGGTTTGGGCTTGAAGCGGATTCCGGTGCCAGTATTTTTTCGTCTCGCAATGCACCTGCGTTTCTTCTTCCTCTCGCTCCTGTTTGCGGCCTCGATTCTCGAGCCCTGCGATGGCCAGACTCCGGAATCACCGACACCCACGCCTTCGGCTTTTGATAGCCCGGGCATTTTCCCCGCGACGAAGTTCCTCCCGGCGCAGAGCCTGACAGGGAAAGGCTACACGATAGATCCGAATGTCTATAACGATGGAGTTTACAATACCTGGCGGGTTTCGAGCGACTACGGATCCTACGAGGTCACGGGCGACGAACGCCTGACCGTGTGCCTGCTCGAGATCGCGGCGATTCGAGCGATCCGGAGTCAGAACAACCTTGCCCGATTCGGAGAAGGCGCGGCGGCCGCTGGAAAAGGAACACTGCAAGCAGCGGGAAACATTGTTCGGAATCCCGTAAAAACCGCTCAGCAACTCCCAGCCGGGGCCCTTCGCTTTGTCGGACGCATCGGCCAGACGGTCAACCACGCGGCAACAGGCACACTGGATATTCCGACCGACGGCGATGGAGCACAAATTGCCAGCAAGATTGTCGGTATGGACAAAGCGAAGCGAAACCTGGCGGCCAAACTCGGCGTCAACGCCTTTTCCTCAAACATCGCCCTTCAAAGCGCCCTCGATGACGCGGCCTGGAGCCTGTGTCTTGGCCGCTTGACGGTTGATATCGGGAAGTCGCTCGTTCTTCCGGTTGCCGCCGCGGCGACGATCACGGCCATCAATGTCACCTCAACGCTCACCCGCGAACAAATCGAGGCGAGCCCGTCCGAGCTTGTCAATTCGGTCAAAACTCAGTTGGCGGGCCTTGGCGCCGGAGTGGCAGGGATCGATGCTCTCACGCAGAACACGCAGTTCAATCCCTGGACGCTCGCTGCCATCGCCAATGCCCTGGCCATTGTGGGACCGAATGCCGGGATCGATGCCTTTGTTTCCCGCGCGGCGACGGCTGCGAATGATCTCGATGCGTTTTACTTTGTCCGGACGGCACAACTCATGGCGTCCTATTCAACGACGAGTGCCATCACGGGAATCGAGCCGGCTGCCGTGGCGATTGTCTGCCGCGATGCCTCGGGAAAAATCGTCGTCCCACTGTGGGCGGATTATCTGCTGTGGACTCCCGAGCTGGACCGGGCATGCCAGCGAGTCCTCGCGCAGGCTGCGAATCTCAATGCCCCGGGGGTCGTTCTCTACACGACCGCAAAGATGAGCCCCGCGGCAGCCTCCGGCTTCGCGACGAAGGGAATTCAAGTCACCTTAGCGGAGTAGATTCATCAGGGTTTTCATCGAAAGCAGATGCAACTTTTCTCTTGCGCTCTTGATACTGAGATGCATTCTCATCACCGCAATGTCAAAGAAGCTCTCTCTATTCAAGCGTGATCTGCTGGTTTTCGGGACCTCGTTGATCCTCCTTTGTCCCGGAATTGCAGAAGCCCAATGGGCACAGGATTGGTGGAACGGCCGTGGCGCGAGCGGTGAATGGTTCGGATTCCGTCCGACGCTCGACGACCATGGCCTGAAGCTAAGCGGAGAGTGGAAGGGAACTTTCTACGGATTCGCCGGCGGAGGACGTCCGGGGATTCGGTCTGGATTTTTCGACGAGGAATTGAAATTCGGTGCCGAGGTGGATTTTGCGAAGCTGACGAAGATCGACGCCCTCGAGGGGTGGAAAGCCTTCTCGGAAGTGCGCTGGCGCGACGGGCTCAACCCGAACCTCCGGGCAGGTGCCTTCGGCACGTTCCAGCCATCGGACTACCAGTCCGGAAAACAGTGGCGCTTGCTCAATTTCGGCACGACCTACACCACGCCCGAGTTGTTCGGCATCAAAAAATTCGCAAGCATCACCGGCGGATGGCTCCAGCCCCAAAGATTCTTCATCGATCAACCGCTCTCGAAACTCTACATCAACAATGCAGTCAAGAGTTCGAAAGGCCTCGGCGGAAACATCCCGTTCTCGTCGAGCTTTTCCAGCTGGGGCGGAGTGGTGACCTTGAAACCGGTCGAGTGGCACTATGCGCGAGCGGGATTCTTCATGGCCTACCCGCAGGCCACCTCGACTGCGAACCACGGCCTCGCCTTCGAAGGATTCGGTCCGGATACATCGCAGAACGGCCTCTATTTTCTTGGCGAGACGGGGTTCACCCCAGCGATTGGTGCAGCGAAGCTTCCCGGTAAGTATGCCTTTGGTGCCTATTCCTACGGCCAATGGAATACCTCGTTCGGCGGAACTCGCTCGGCGAATCGCTATGGTTTTTATTGGCAGGCCGACCAGATGGTCTATCGCGAACCCTCGCCCGAGCCGGCTCCAACTGATGCGAAGTCAACGATCACAGCCGATGGAAAAAAGAGCGTCATTCCAGCAGAGTCCGCCTCGCTTTCCGAACAGGGACTCAGCTTGTTCAGCCTCGTGACGTATGCGCCGAAAGTGAATAACATCCTTCCATTTTACTTCCACACGGGTGTCGTTTACCGCGGTCTGATTCCCACGCGTGACTCAGACATCACGATGTTCTCCTTCGCCTACGGAAGCTATAGCTACGACAACATATCGAATCTACAAGATTCCGGAAACACCAGCCAGCCGAACTACTCTGCGGTCGTGGAATTCGGGCATCGTGTTCAGCTCAACAAGTGGTCTTTTGTCCAACCCTATCTGCAATACATCATGCAGCCCAACGGCACATCCAACATTGCAAACTCCACCGTGCTTGGCTTTCAAGCCGGAGTCACATTCTAAGTCGATGAAGCTCCTCGCCACCCTTCTGCTCCTCTCGGTGATGTCGGCATCGGCCGATGTCGTCATCGCGCTCAAGCCCGATAAAGACCCGGACAAAATGCTCGCGGAGAGGCAGTCTCTGGCATCGGCACTCACGACGAAGCTCGGCCAGAAGGTTGAGGTCATTGTGCCTCTCTCGGCCGCCGTAATCATCGAAGGCCTGTCGAATGGGTCGATCGATGCGGGATACCTCAGTGCGACAGATTTGGTCCATGCCCGCAAGGCCGGTGCCGCAAGCCTCCTGCTCGCGGGCGAGATTGCAGGGAAACGGGAATACACGAGTTACTGGCTCGGACTCGCAGAAAAACCCTACACCCGGATCGAGGATTTGCGCGGCAAACCCATCGCTTTTGCGAGTCGCACCAGCACCTCGGGATATCTGATTCCGCAGCTTGATCTTTACAAAAAGGGTCTGATCAAAAAGAACGCCGGGGAATTCTTTGGCGAAGGAAACGTCTGGTTCGGCACCGGCTATGCTAGCGCAGTCGAGCGGGTGCTCTCCGGTGAAGCCGAGGCCGCAGCCGTCAGCGATTACGTTTTCGATAAGGAAAAGCACCTGTCGGCCAAGCAGCGGGCAAGATTGAAGATCATCACCCGGCAAGGCCCGGTTCCGACCCACGTCATTGCCGTCGCATCGCGTCTCGATGCCGAAAAGCGGCAAGTGTTGACGACGGCCTTGCTCGATCTCGGGAAGACCCACCCCGACCTCCGCGATGCGGTTTTTACTTCCCCGCTTGTGGAAACCGACGAGGCCACCCACTTGGCTCCGGTTGTCGAGGCGTTGGAGATTGTTACGCCGCCATGACGAGTGACGTGTTCCCCCACCTCCTGACCGATGGCCTCTGCGTCGCGCGCGACGGCCGGGAGCTGATGAGCGACCTGCGCGTCGAGATTCCGCGCGGAAGCTTCGTGGCGGTTGTCGGTCCGTCGGGAATTGGAAAGAGCAGCCTTCTCGCCTGTCTCGCCGGGCTTCTTCCACCGGCGTCGGGCCGGATTGCCTACCGTTGCCGGGGAAATTGCACCCACTCCCCCACGGACTTTCGCCGACGGATCGGCGTCGTTTTTCAGCATTTGCGCCTCAATCCGAATTGCACGGTCGAGACAAATGTTCTCTGCGGGCTTCTCGGGCAACGCCCGTCGTGGAGAACCCTTTTCGGCTTCGGGCAGGGAGATCGAAAGAAGTGCCGTGAGCTCCTCGATCGATTCGGTATTGGGGGTCTGGCCGAGGAAAAGGTGAGTAGCCTGTCGGGAGGGGAACGCCAGCGCGTCGCGATCTCCCGTGCGCTTATCTCTTCGCCGGAAGTCGTTCTCGCCGACGAGCCGGTCTCCCAACTCGATCCACGCCTCGCAACCGATGTTCTCGATTCCCTGAAACGCGAGGCCCGCACGTCGGGCTCGACACTGGTCTGCGCCTTACATGATCCTTCGCTCGTTGAGCGCTTGGCCGACTTTACTTTGACGATCGGCGGGGACACAAAATGCAGATGGTCGTTCCAAAGTCAGTGCCCAGCTTGAGGCAAGTCCCTCGCCGAAGCCCTTGGGACGCTCCCCGCGTCACACTGGTCCTCCTCCTGGCCGCTGCTGTCGTTTCTCTCCCGGCCCTGCGGGGCTCCGGAAGGTCGCTCGATTATGCGGCGAATCTCCACCGATTTCTTGATCGCTTCTGGCCTCCGGACTTCACGATTCTTCCAGCCGTTGCCCCGGCACTTTGGGAAACGTTTCAAATCGCCATCCTCGCGACGCTCGCATCCGTCGCGCTGGCGATTCCAGTCGCCGCCGCTGCGTCGGCCAACATCGCGCCACGCCCGGTCGTCATCGCAACTCGCTTCCTGCTCAGTGCCGTGCGTTCCATTCCCAGCCTGATCTGGGCTTTGCTGGCCGTCGCCGTCTTTGGTGCGAACGCTCTTTCGGGTGTCGTCGCGTTGATTTTTTACTCTCTCGGATACTTGGGAAAATTCTTCAGCGATTCGTTCGAGAGTGCGGACTCGGGCGTCGCCGAAGCACTCCGGATTTCCGGAGCTGACCGACTCCAAGCCTTTCAATTCGGCATCTGGCCGCACGCCCGTCCGCTCATCTGGAGTCATGCCCTCTGGATGCTCGAATACAACCTCCGATCCGCGGCCATCATCGGCTACGTGGGAGCCGGAGGAATCGGCGTCTGGCTCCACACCTATCAGGAATTCTACCAGTGGGACAAATTTGCCACCATCCTACTCATCATCCTCGCGGCTGTGCTCGTCCTCGACGCCGCCGGGAGTCGACTCCGCCGCCGTCTCGCACCGATTAACGAACTCCCGGCCGACGGCATTTAATCCGCACCACGGGACGTGGCGTAACCGCCGACAAACTCCGCACGAAAATCCGCGAACGTCCCGGCCAAAATGTGCCTCCGGGCTTCAAACGCGAGACTTACGTAAAAGTGGAGGTTGTGCATCGTCACCAACCGGAGTCCGAGAATTTCCTCAGCCTTCACGAGATGGCGCAGGTAGGCGCGCGAAAACTCCGCACAGGCCGGGCACTCGCATCCCTCTTCAATCGGCCTCGCGTCCTCCGCGAATGGCGCATTCTTGAGGTTGATCGTTCCACTTCGCGTGAACGCTGTTCCGTTTCGCGCTAACCGCGTCGGGAGAACGCAGTCGAACATGTCCACGCCTCGGGCAATCAATTCGATGATCTGCGGCGGAGTCCCCAGTCCCATGGCATAGCGGGCATGATCAACCGGAAGGAATGGCACGGCATTCTCCACGGCTCGCATCATTTCGGGCTCCGGCTCGCCAACGCTCACACCCCCGATCGCATATCCATCAAACCCGATCTCGACGAGCCCTCGCGCACTCCGTTCCCGCAAGTCCGCATAGCACGAGCCCTGTGTGATTCCGAAAACCAGCGGACGCTCTCCCGCTGGCGTCGCTTCCCACCAATCCCGACAACGGCGAGCCCATCGCAACGTCAGATCCAGGCTCTTCGCCGCATCCTCGTGCGAGCAGGGGTGAGGCGGACACTCGTCGAAAGCCATCACAATGTCCGAGCCGAGATCCCGCTGGATCTCCATCGATGTCTCGGGCCCGATGAACGTCGGCGTTCCATCGAGATGATTTTGAAAATAGACTCCCTCCTCGGTGATCCGACGAAGCTTGGCCAGCGAGAAAACCTGAAACCCTCCGCTGTCGGTCAGGATCGGCCGGTCCCACGACATGAACTGATGAAGCCCGCCGAGCCGCCGGATCAGCTTTTCTCCCGGTCGAACATGAAGATGATAAGTATTACCGAGAATCACCTGCGCGTTGACATTCCGCAGTTCCGCCGGGGTCATCGCCTTCACCGTGGCTTGTGTGCCCACGGGCATGAAAACCGGCGTGAGGATCTTGCCGCGACGAGTCTGCAGTGTGCCTGCCCGCGCCCCGCCCTCGCTCGCCTCGAGCGTAAACGCCTTCATCGATCTCCCCCGGTTGCAACGAACTCCCAGATCTCACGCCATTTGCTGTCGCTCAAATCCCGAACCGGATCGTTGTGATCCGCATCCGGCAACAGCCAAAGCCGCTTCGGTGCCTTCAGGCCCTCATACAATCGCAACCCGCCCGACGGTGGAGTTGTCCCATCCTTGCCGCCGACAATCACCGCGACAGGTCTCCGAAAATTGTGAAGTGCATTCACCGAATCAAACCGATCCACCACCAGCAACCCAACCGGCAACCAAGGGTAGTGATGTTGCGCCGCACTGACCAACGAATCAAATGGTGTCAGCAATATGAGCCCCCGGATACGGTCTGGAAACCTCCCGCCAACTTGCGCGGCCACTCCCGTTCCCAACGACTCTCCCAAGACAACCGGTTCCGCCGGCAGGGCGTCGAGCGCGGCTGAGGCCGCATCGGTGAGGGACTGTTGGGTCGGAGTTCCCCGACGCGAGCCGAAACCGGGATAATCCAGAACAAAAACCGGAACGCGAATCCCGGCGGACCGCAACCTCTGGATCATGCCGGAACGCCCGAGCGCATGGCCGGCGTTCCCATGAAAAATCAAAAGCGGAGGCCCCTCCGCACCGCCGGGCAGCATCCATCCGATGGCCTGTTGATCTTTGTCGAGCCACCGCGAAAAACCGGACTGCCCAGCTTCGGCCATCATCTCTTCCTCAATCAATCGCTCCGGAAAATATATCATCTGCCGCTGCCGCAGGAAGAGAAACAGGCAAATCGCGAGATAGGCGACAACCGGTATCCAGACGAGCGCAAGCCACCGCGCCATCAGATCGACCAGACCGTCGCGCCACCAACCACCGTGCGCACAGCCCGTCCCTTCCAAGTGTGCCCATGGAACGGCGTATTACGTGAGAGCGACTGCGTCGCGCCCTTGTCGAACGTCCATTCCATGCCGGGATCAATCACCGTCACGTCGCCGGGAGCCCCCACGCTCAGAGTGCCGCGATCAAGGCGAAGCAGGCTTGCCGGTTCACTCGTGTAGAGCGCAATGAGCCGCTCGATGGAGACCGCTTTTCTCTTATGGACCAAGATATCGCAAAAGACGGCAAACTCGGTCTCGAGACCCGTAATTCCAAACGGCGCTTGATCAAACTCGACCTCCTTTTCGTAGGAAGCATGGGGTGCATGGTCGCTGCAAAGGATGTTCAACGTGCCATCCGCGATCCCCTCGATGATCGCCTCGACATCTTCCTCACTCCGCAGGGGCGGATTCATTTTGAAATTCGTGTCGAAGGTCGCGAGCGACGCATCGGTCAGCGCGATGTGGTGCGGGCAAACCTCGCCGGATATCGGAATCCCGCGGCGGCGTGCCTCACGGATCAGCCGCACACTACCGCCGGAGCTGATGTGCTGGCAGTGGACTGGCGCCTGACAGAGGTCGGCGATCATGATATTGCGCGACACAATCATCTCTTCGCCAATCCGGGGCCACCCTGGCAGGCCCAAACGCAGACTCCACTCGCCCTCGTGCATCACCCCATTTCCCACCAGCGAAACATCCTGGCAGTGATCCATAACCGGCAGCCCGAACATTCTTGCGTATTCCACCGCGCGGCGCATCACCTCGTGATTCTGAATGCAGTGCCCGTCATCGGTGATCGCCACGATCCCGGCGGCCACCATCGACCCGTAAGGTGCCAACTCCTCGCCCTGAAGCCCCTTGGTAATCGCTCCCGTGCAGAGAACGTTGACCACGCCCTCCCGGTTCGCACGATCACGAATCCACGTGATCGTCGCTGCGTTGTCGGCGGTCGGCGTCGTATTGGGCATCGCCACCACGGTCGTAAAACCCCCCGCCGCCGCCGCACGCGTGGCAGTCGCGATGGTTTCCTTGTGCGACTGGCCGGGCTCACGAAGATGGACGTGGATGTCAATGAGACCCGGAGCGACAATTAACCCGCGAGCGTCAACCGTCTCGCAATCGCCGCCGGGATCAGCGGCAACGATCTTCCCATCGGCAAGGAAGAGATCCCCCACCCCGTCCCGGCCATTGGCCGGATCGATGATTCGTCCGTTAAGAATGCGAAGCTTACTCATGTCGAAAGACCCGTGCCCCGGGCACAGAGATAAAGGACGGCCATGCGGACGGCGATCCCGTTGGATACCTGCTCAAGAATCACACTCTGCGTGCCGTCGGCGACCTCGCTGTCGATCTCGACGCCCCGGTTAATCGGGCCGGGATGCATGATCAGGCATCCGGGCTTGAGCCGTGACGCCCTCGCCTTGGTGAGTCCGAAGAGCGAAACGTATTCCCCGAGACCCGGAAAATATTCCTTCCGCTGGCGTTCGTGTTGAATCCGCAGAAGATTGATCACGTCAGCCTCCCCGATCACATCGTCCAAGCGGTGCACAACACGGGCACCCAACTTTTCAAAACCCAGTGGAACCAGCGTGGTGGGTCCGACCAGCGTGACGTTTGCCCCAAGCTTTACCAGACCGTGGATGTTGGAGCGCGCGACCCGGCTGAAGAGAATGTCTCCGACAATCACCACCTTGAGTCCGGCAATCCGTCCGTGCTTTTCCCTCATCGTAAAAATGTCGAGCAGACCCTGCGTGGGATGTTCGTGCGCCCCATCGCCAGCATTGATGATCGACGACTTCAGCCGACTCGCCAGAAAGTGAGCCGCACCTGCCGAGCTGTGCCTCAGCACGATCATGTCGGCGTGAAGTGCTTCAAGGTTCCGCGCCGTATCCTTGAGAGTCTCGCCTTTTTGCAGACTCGACGCGGTGGCCGAGATGTTCACGACATCCGCGCTGAGGCGCATCGCTGCGATCTCAAACGATGTCCTCGTGCGTGTGCTTGGCTCGACAAAAAAATTGACCAGCGTCTTCCCGCGCAGGGCGGGGACTTTCTTCAAACTCCGCTCACCCACCCCTTTGAATGCGGTTGCCGTGTCCAAGAGAAACTGAATCTCCTCGGCAGTGAGTTCGTCGAGGCCCGTGAGATCTTTGCGCGTCCAGGATTTCATCGTAGTCAGGGCTTCACCACCCGCACCGAGTCGGGCACTCCGTCGAGATTTTGGAATCGCACGCGAATCTTTTCTTCGCGTGAAGTCGGCAAATTCTTTCCCACGTAATCGGCGCGAATCGGCAGTTCGCGGTGGCCGCGGTCCACCAGCACCGCGAGTTGGATAGACTCAGGTCTTCCGAATGACGCAATCGCATCCAGCGCCGCACGGCAAGACCTGCCGGTGAATAAGACGTCGTCAACAAGAACCATCGGCCTCCCGTCCAGATCGACCGGGAGATCCGTCGGCACGACCACGGTAGTCCGGATCCGGGTAGAGAGGTCATCCCTGTGCATCGAAACGTCGATCACGCCGACAAATGGCTGCCGCCCCTCAATCTGCTTGATGAAAAACGCCAAGCGCTTGGCCACCTCGATTCCGCGGGTGGGAATTCCCGCCAAGACAAGTTGATCCAAATTCGGCTGACGCTCGATGATCTCGTGCGCCATGCGACGGATCGCCCTCTCGATCGCATCGGCATCGAGTGCGACCTGCGTTCGTTCTTCCGTTTTTGTGTCTTTGATCATTCAGGCCTTGTTGCCCTCGCCGGAGCACTTTAAAGGCGGCAAAAATCAGCCGGCCGGTTGTTTATCTGACCTGCCGGACGGCCTCGTTCGGTCTGTCCGCCATGTCGAACGATACTTCACGATCCAGTCGAGCAGAGCCCGCTCAAAGCCAATGTCCTGCCCGGCTTTCTCGCTTTCGATCCACTTGTGCCGGAGAATCTCTTCGCGCTCGGCGAGGAATTCTTTGTAGAGGACCGAATTCTTCACGAGGTCTGTCGCCTCGGTCTTCTGGGAGCTCATTTCCATACCTTTTAACCAATTTACGAGCGTCCGTGTCAATTGGATTCGCTTCCGCAAGCTACGCCCGAGTCACGCACCGGGCTTCTTTGTTGTCTGGATCGAAAGCTCCCGGAGCTGACGGAAGTCCACCGTGGACGGAGAACCTGTCATCATTTCCACACCGCGGTTATTTTTCGGAAATGCGATAACATCACGAATGCTTTCTGCTCCGGCGATGAGCATGACGAGCCGATCGAGCCCAAGGGCGATTCCGCCATGCGGCGGAGTGCCCAAGCGAAAGGCCTTGAGAAGGTGCCCGAACATCGACTGCTGCGTCTCTTCATCGACTCCCAATACCGAGAACATCTTCGCCTGCAAGTCGGGCTCATGAATCCGCAAGCTGCCTCCGCCGATCTCGACGCCATTCAGGACAACATCGTAAGCGACGGCCCGCACCCCGGCGAAGTCTCCGGATTCCAATAGACCGACATCCTCGGCCTGCGGGCGGGTGAACGGATGATGAACCGCGTGCCACCTTTGCTCCTCGGCACTCCATGCCAAGAGGGGGAAATCGACCACCCAGAGAAAATCGAGACGGAGCGAATCCTTGGTCAGGCGCAAAATCTCGGCGACTGCGAGGCGAATTCTCCCCAAGGTCTCGCATGCCGCCTCCCACTTGTCCGCGCCGAAAAGGATCAAGTCCCCCTCCTCGATGGCGAGCCTCTCGGTGAGAGCAGCCTTTTCCTCGTCGGTGAAAAATTTCACGATCGGAGATTTCCACTCCCCGTTTTCCACCTTGATAAATGCGAGCCCCTTGGCTCCCGCCTGTTTGGCAAGTTCGGTGAGGTTCTCAATTTGTCCGGTCGTGATCCCAGCGAATCCCTTGGCGTTGATCGCCTTGACGACCCCGCCGTTATCAAGCGCTCCTCGGAAAACCTTGAACTGCGACTGGGCGAAGACTTCGCCAAGATCGACAATTTCCATGCCGAACCGCGTATCGGGCTTGTCGCTCCCGAATCGGTCCATCGCCTGCTTCCATGTCAGGCGGGGAAACGGGAGCGGAATCTCCACGCCCCGGGCTTCGCGGAAGACCGCGGCCAGCAGACTCTCGATCAATGCCAGGATGTCGTCTTGCGAAACGAACGAGGCCTCGACATCGAGTTGCGTAAACTCCGGTTGACGGTCCGCACGCAAGTCCTCATCCCGAAAACACCGGGCGATCTGAAAATACTTTTCGACACCCGCGACCATCAACAGCTGCTTGTATTGCTGCGGAGCCTGCGGGAGCGCGTAGAACGAGCCAGGCGTGAGACGCGAGGGAACCAGAAAATCCCGCGCGCCCTCGGGCGTGCTCTTCGAGAGAATCGGAGTCTCGATCTCGAGAAATCCCTCCGCATCCATCCGGTCGCGAATCGTCTTGATCACGCGATGACGGAGCCGCAGATTTCCGATCATCTCCGGACGGCGGAGGTCCAGATAGCGGTAGGTCAGTCGCAGATCCTCGTTGGCGATCCGCTCATCAACAGGAAACGGAAGGACTTCGGACGCATTAAGGATATCAAGCCCGTCGGCGACGATCTCAATCTCGCCAGTCGCCAGCCGGGGATTCTCGGTTCCGGCCAGACGGGCGGCCACACGTCCGGTCACACGGATCACATCTTCACCACGAAGTTGGTGCGATTTCGTAGCCGTCTCCGGATTCTCTTCCGGACGAAACACGACCTGTGTGAGCCCTTCGCGGTCGCGGAGGTCGATGAAGATGACGCCGCCGTGATCCCGCCGCGAGGCGACCCAGCCACAGAGGGTTACGGGAGTTCCGGCGTCGTCTCGCCGGAGTGCGTTGCAATGATGTGTGCGATAAGTCATGAGGATCCCGGATCAAACCGGACGAATCTTTTCGGCGTTTCTCAGGCGTTCGGCAAGTCCGCGTTGATCGAGCGTCTCCTCGCCTCGCGTCGCGAGATCCTTCCACTTCACCGTCGGCCACTCGGTCCCGACCACCACGGCCACCACAGCTTTCAGATGTTCGGCATCCTGAAACTGCCTTCCGACCTTCGCTGGTTTGATGGGGAAATCCGTTCGCCAGCCGTTCTCGCGGGCCAGTTGAACGACCGCGAGCGCTTGCTGCCGGTAAGCCTCATCGGCAAGGATCACATACAGATCGCACGCCGATGGCACCGGCATCTTCGTGGCGGCGGCGGGTATCTCGTCGATGAGATTTCCGAGCACCACATCCCCCATCCCGAATCCCACCGCGGGCAGATCCACCGCGCCGTCGCTCAGGCCGGAGATGAGTCCGTCATACCGTCCCCCGCCGGCCAAAGCTCGCAGTTTTTTGGAGCGATCGAAGACTTCGAAGACGACACCGGTGTAGTAGGCTAATCCGCGCACAATCGATAGATCGGTCTCAATAAACGCCCCGAGCCCGCGGGCGTCGAGAGAAGCGACCATGGGGCGAAAACCTTCGCCGAATCCGCCCCGGATGAAATCCTGCAAGTCGGCAACCGTGAGTCCATACGGAGCCAGCTTCGAGTTCAGCGACTCCGCCGGCTCCCGCTCAATCTTGTCCACACAAGCGAGAACTCCGCGCACCCCCTCGGCATCGCACCCTCGCCCCGAAAGAAAATCCATCCAAGCCCGGCGGTCGCTCAGACGGACCACAAAGTCATCCGACGTCAGGCCAAACGCCCTCAGCAGGTCGATTCCGAGGGCAACGATCTCCGCATCCGCCTCGGGAGAACTCTCGCCGATGATGTCGGCATTGAATTGTAAAAACTCCCGCAGCCGGCCCTTCTGCTGACGCTCGTGCCGGAAAAAATTCGAAACGCAGAACCACTTCATCGGCTTCCGGAACTCCCGCTCGCGCGCCGCAATCATCCGCGCCAGCGTTGGTGTCATTTCGGGACGAAGGGCGACCTCGCGCCCACCCCGGTCGCTGAAGGAATAGAGCTGATCGAGAATCTCGGCTCCGGGCTCGTTCTTCTTCCGGTAAAGATCCGCACTCTCCAGTGTCGGACCGTCGTATTCTACGAAGCCATACCCCCGCGCGACCGACCTCCAAACGGAAACGATATGATTCCGTCGAAAGCATTCCTCGGGATAAAAGTCCCGAAACCCTGGCAGCGCGGGCATCAGAGCCCCCCTCCGTCACAAGTCATGGTCAACATCACCGGGTTATCATGCTCAACCACCCGGAGCCTGCAATGGTTTTCAACGCGATACCGCGGTTCCCATGTCCTGCACGACTCCGCGCCGGGTGTCGCGAACTCGGGAGTTAACGACATCCGAGCACTTCCGGCTTTCTCCCCTGTGGAAAATTCTCAGCCACGTCATCCCGGCCTGCCAATCAAACGGCACGAGCGACTGATATCCCTCCCGGCTCCTACTCGTCCGCGAGCAACTGCTTTTTGGCGCCGGCCAGATCGGCGAGCTTCCCGTCGCTCAACTTCGGGTATTGCAGGTCCAAAGCAGCGAGGGCGTCGATCACGGCGGCTGCCACGACCACGCGGGTAAACCATTTATTGTCGGCTGGCACAACATACCACGGGGCATCTTTTGTCGCGGTCTCGCGGATCGTTTTCTCGTAGGCCGCCTGATACTCGTCCCAGAACCCCCGCTCGATCAGGTCCGCCGATGAGAATTTCCAGTTCTTCTCCGGGAGTTCGATGCGCTCGAGAAACCGTTTCCGTTGCTCATCTTTCGAAACGTGGAGAAAGAATTTCAAAACAATCGTCCCATTGCGTGCGAGGTAACGCTCGAACGATCGAATGTCCTCGAAACGCTCGTCCCAAATCCTCTTCGTCACGCACTCACGCGGCAACTTCTGCCCCGCAAGAAACTCAGGGTGCACGCGCACGACGAGTGTTTCCTCGTAATAGCTTCGATTAAAAATCCCGATCCGCCCGCGCTCGGGGAGCTGTTTTTGGCAACGCCAGAGATAATCATGATCGAGCTCCTCACTGGTTGGGCTCTTAAACGAGGTGACCTGGCAGCCCTGCGGATTGATGCCCGACATGACATGCTTGATCGTGCCGTCTTTTCCCGCCGCGTCCATCGCCTGAAAGACCAGCAGAACCGACCATCGATCCTGCGCATAGAGCCTGGACTGCAACTCGGCAAGTGCCGCAACACCGGATTGAAGGGCCTCCTTGAGACGGGGCTTGTCCTCCGATTTGAAGTCTCCCGTATCGCCCGGATCCGAATCTTGAAGGCGAAAACCCTTTCCATTCGTCACGCGATAGGGCTTCGAGAGCTTGCGAGCGGCAGAAAAGACTTCCTTCGTTTTCACTACTTTTGCGGGTGAGCTGCGTTCATCTCACGGCAGCAGTTCCACGCCAAACCTATTTTCTAGAGCGGAGCGATCATACCTCAAAGCGCTGCTACCGCGGCCTCAATCTTGACGAAATCGGGCAGATCCTTGGGAGTCGGGGTCTGCTCGCTGTAAACGATCTTTCCCTCGCGATCGATAACGAAGGCGGCGCGGGCCGAGGTGTCGCCGATCCCGGCAAGGCCCGGGAAAAGGACGTCGTAGGCATTGGTCGTCGTTTTGTTCAAGTCGCTCACGAGGCGGATTGCGATGTTCTCTTTTTTGGCCCAAGCATCCTGGGCAAACGGACTGTCGACACTGATGCCGATGACGTCGGCATTGAGGCTGGAGAATTTTCCGAGTCCCGCCGTCACATCACAAAATTCCTGCGTGCAGACGCTGGTGAATGCGAGGGGAAAGAAAAGAAGGACCGTGGCCTTTTTTCCAAAGTTTGCGGAGAGCGTGACGTCTTCGAGACCGTCTTTGCCAAGGGATTTGAGTGTGAAGTCTGGTGCTTGGGTGCCTGTTGTGAGTGCCATGGTTTTGTTGGTGAATCGGTCAGGAATCTGTGGTGTGCCGGGATCCCTGTCAACTCTTCCCGATTGGAATTTCGGATCCGGAGACTTCTGGAAAAACCATCAAGGGAGCCATGTTGGCTCGCGGGGGGGAACCCGCGCCGCGGGATCAATGACGCCGTCTTTTCGGATGACGGTCTCCCCTCCGCTGCCGTCGCGAATCCTGAAGAGCGCGGTATCCAGGGGGTCGATTTCCGCGACATTCGCGACATCAATCTCCGGAGCGACTTCTTCCGCCAGATAACGATTCTCCCGAAGCACTGCAAGGTAAGCCGCACGCGAGGCAGCTCGGATGTCATGCGGCCACCCGAGCGCGGGCTTGTCGAACTGAAATCCGTCAAGCGCCATTTCTTCAGCGGCATGGTGGAGCTTTTTCAAGACGGAAAGACTCGCATCTTGCGAAGTTGAGGCGACCGGGGAAGGTGATCCAGCCGGCTTGCACGCCACGAGGAGTAGGACCAACGCCAGTGTTTGCAGGGCGAACCGGAAAAAACTCATGACGGCATTCTCGGACGAAACCCCCAGCGCAACAAGCGAGAACGCGGCTTCCCAAGACGAGCAAGTCGTGAAACAATCGCAGTCATGTCGTCTCTTCGGGAAACTTCCGTCATCATAGTCGGAGGCGGGCCAGTCGGTCTCCTGAGCGCACTTCTGCTCGCCCGTCAGGGCATTCCCTGCGTGGTCTTCGAACAACGTGACGGAATCTCGACCCACCCCAAGGCGATGGGAATCACACGCCGCACGGCGGAGGTATTTCGTGAGCTCGGGTTGCTCGAAAAAATGCGCGAGGAGGACTTTTCGACACCGGAAACGCAGTTGATCATCTGGGCGAAGTCTCTCGTCGGCGAGGAACTCGGCCGGGCTCCGCTCCCGCCGGGCAACTCGCCGCTCAGTCCATGCGCGCCATTTCACTCGCCCCAGCCGCACACCGAATCGGTTTTGCTTGCCGCCGTCGAAGCCGAACCGTTGGCGAGCGTGCATTACGCGAGCCGCATTTCCGGTTGCCGAGAACTTCCGCACGGCGTCGATCTGGATGTCGAAATGCCCAAGGGATCCGTGACTTGGAGAGCCGAGTGGGTGATCGCGGCGGACGGGGCCGCCAGCCCGATGCGGCGGATGCTGGGGGTCGAGGCCGACGGACCGGGCGATCTCGGCCATTTCCTCAACGTATTCTTTCACGCCGATCTCGGGGCTGCCCTCGAGGGGCGTCACGCTCTTCTTTACAATATTCTCCGCGAGGATGCTGTGGAGTTTTTTGTATCGGTGAACGGTCGCGACCTGTGGTTGATGCATCATTTTCTCGATGCTGGCACCGAGGGTGAACACCTTGACGCTGCGAAAGTTTCTGGGGTGATTCGAGACGCCGCCGGAATTCCTGATCTCCGTGTGACCGTGCTGCGAACGGCACAATGGGTGATGAGCCCGAAAGTCGCTGCTAAGTTCCGCGAGGGTCGTGTGTTTTTTGTCGGGGATGCCGCCGCGAGATTGAGCCCGGCAGGTGGCCTCGGAATGAACACCGGACTCCAATCCGCGCATAATCTGGCCTGGAAATTGGCAGCTGTCATCCACGGGACGGCCGAGCCAGGTCTTTTGGATTCCTACGAGCAGGAACGACAGGGAGTTTCACGCTCGGTCATGCGCCATACAAACGAGGGCTCCGGCGAGATCTTCAGACAAATCGATTGCGCTCTGCACGGGGATTTCGATGGGGTGAAAAGGCTCGTCGCGGAGTCTACACGACGCGAGGAGGATTCCGCGTATGATACCGGCGTCCGCTACGGCGAAATGTCCCGTCTCCCCCACGGGTGGCTGATTCACGGAGATCGTCGGATTTCGAGCCTCGACCTCGTCGGAGGCCGATTTGTTGTGCTCGCCGGACCGGACGCGATGCTTGTTGCCCCCGATCTGCCAGAGGTGATCCGACCGGCGCGGTTTGATGATGCGGATTTTCCCGAGCGAGCCGGCTTCGGGAAATCCGGGGCGATTCTTGTTCGTCCCGATGGTTTCGTCGCGTGGAAAAAATCCGCAGACGCGACGGACGACGATGTCCGAGCCGCCTACCGAGCCGCCCGGCGGTAGAGCTTTTCGAATTCCCGGCTTCGGTTTTTTCCATTACGGTGCCGGGGAATCTATGAGCCCCATCGCATTTCTCGGTCCGGAAGGCACGTTTTCCGGAATCCTCGCTCGCAAGCGTTTCGGTCGCAATGCACGGCTCGTGGCCTGCCCGACGATTGATTCCGTCTTCGAGCACGTCGCGGACGAGCGGGCTGGGCTTGGGCTCGTGCCCGTCGAGAATTCGTCGGGCGGAACCGTCTACGATACGATCGATCTTCTAATCCGGCATGCGGGTTCCATCTTCGTGCGGGAGGAATTGTCCCTGGATATTCGGATCGCCCTGCTCGGAAAGCCCGGCGAGCCGCTCCGCACTGTCTTCTCGCATTTCACCCAGATCAAGCATCACAGCGGTTGGTTGAAAACTTGCCATCCAAAGGCCAAGCTGGTTCCCGTCGAGAGCACGGCAGTCGCAGCGGAGCGTGCCGCCGGGACACGCGGGGGCGCGGCACTCGCGTCGCCTGGGGCGGCGGAACTTTACGGTCTCGAAGTCTTGAAATTCCCCGATGGCGGCGACGAGGTCAACGTCACGAACTTTTTCTTGATTGCGAAATCCGCGGCTGACCTCCCGAAACCCGATCGCACCGGACTTGTCGCGACTCTAAGGAATGAATGTGGCAGCCTCCACCGATTCCTCGGGCCATTCGCCCGGGAGAAAGTGAGCCTGACGCGCATCATTTCGCGGCCTTTTCCCGGCCAGCCTCAGACGTATATTTTTTACATCGAAATCGAAGGCAGCCTCGATCAACCTGGAGTTGCCAGAGCGGGACGGATCGCAAGGTCGCTCACATCGCTCGGCACATTTCCCATCGGTCGGAGATTCCGATCCTGAAGGATTCCTAAGGCTTTTCGGCGATCTGCACTTTTGATGCCGGCAGGCAGTCGAGGAGCGGAACTCCACCGGATCCGAGGCGTCCAAAGCTCAGAACCCCGGTCGGGCAGCTTTGCACGCAGGCCGAGCAACGAACGCACTCCGGGTCTTCCATTGGCATTCCCTTGTTCGCAAAGTTCATCACGTCGATGCCCTGGTGGCAGACCGACGTGCAAACATTGCACGAGATACACTTGGATTTTTCGGGGAAGATTCGAAAGCGGGAGAATCTCGCGTAGATGTGCATGAGAGCCGCCAGTGGGCAGGCAAAGCGGCACCACACTCGTCCGCTAAACCAAAAATAACACGCAACCCCCACCGTCCCAGCGAGGAAAATGTCGACCACTTGGTAGTAGTTCAATTGCACCCCAAGAAATTGCCAACCGCTGAGTAATCCAGCGTAGAGCGGCTCGAGAAAACCCAGGCCAAGCCACGAAAGCACGCGGAAAAAAAAGAGCAGCACGGCGATACCGAGAATCGCCTGGCCGACCATGTTCATTCGATTCCAAAACGGACCGTGGGGCATCTTCTGGCGATGCTTGTCTCCAAGCGTCTCAGCCATTGCGCCGCAGGAGCAAATCCATCCGCAATACGCCCCTTTACCCCAACGCCAAACGATGAGCGGGATGATAACGAAGGTTTGGATGAGTGAAATGGCAAGCCACCAACCGAGCGGTTGGGAGGTGAAAACATTCCAAATGAAGAGCGGCCACGCGAGGACGAATCCAAACGCCCTCCAGTATTCGCGTCCGTGGCCGTAGGTGACCGCCGGAAAGAGATTATCGGCGAGTATTCTTCCGATCCCGGACTCAAACCACCCGGCATAGCCCATCGCCGGCAGCACCAGATACGGAAGAAGAAAAAGCGGAATGCACTGGAAGAGCATCAGCGACGTCGTCTGTGCGGTAACATAGGGCGTTTGCCTCCGCTGGATTCGACGGATACCAAAAATGACGATCAACGCACAGTAGAGGAACGAGTAGTAGAATCCGGCATCGTGCAGGCTCCCACTGAGCGCTTGGACGAATGGGTGATCACTCGCAAGCGACGGAAGATTGTAGGGAAACCAGGCGTTGGCTTTGAAGGCAGCATTGACCGACGTGCCTCCCTTCCAGAGGTAGACAAACGAGCAGAAGACAAAAAACGAAACAAAAGCGGCCCAGGTCTTTGGCTTCCATTCGCCCGCAATCGCTACCCCCGAGCGCCGAAAAAAGTCGAGCGGAGCCTCGCGACCGATCATCGTAAAGACGGCATCGTTCGAAATCTCACGATCCGAAAGCTGCACCGAATCCGGACGGATCGCCTTCACTGTCGTTCCGAGCGCGAGGGTGACGGAACCGATGGGATTCGCCCCGCGCATCTCGGACGAGGCGGCTGTTGTTACCCGCTCGGACGTGGGTTGCACAATGGCCACCGAGGCCGATGCATCGCGCTCGAGGGCCTTGATCATATTGAGATTCTCGGGTTTCGGACGCGAGAATTCCGGTTTGCGATAGCTGACCGTCACCTTCGCTCCACAGGCCCCGAGGGCGATGGCTGCTTCCAAAGCCGAGTCTCCGCCCCCCACCACCAGCACATTCTTTCCAGCGTAGTCCTTGGGGTCGAATAGTCGGTTTGCGACTTTGTCCAACTCCTCGCCAGAGCAGCCAAGCCTACGAAAATTTCCACTTCGCCCGATGGCGACAATCACCCGCCGCGCTCGGGAAGTCGATTCGTCGGCGTGGTAAAGCACGAAGCTGTTTCCTTGGCGCTCCGCCCTCTCGATCCGGGCATCCGTAATCTCGATCCCGGCCGCCTGACGCTGCGCCTCCATTTCGGCGACAAGGTCTTCCTTGACCTTGGCGCTTACCTGAAACTCTCCCGCGGGTGTGAAGTCGGCGGGATACGTGTAGATCGGCTTGCGTTTCGGAAAATTGACCACCGTCGAAAACGCCTCGGTTGCCTCGAACAGTCGAAACGTAAGCCCGAGTCGCTTCGCTTCGATCGCGGCCGCAATGCCGGAGACACCGCCGCCGATGATCGCCAGATCCGGCATTTCGCTCCCGCCAGCCCCCTTCAGATCCGAGGCGACCGCCGTCGCCGCCCTGGCACCGGAATCCACGGCGAATTTCAGAAGCGGCACACCGGTTAAATCGCCGACCACCCAAAGACCGGGCACATTCGTCGAGCCATCTTCATTGACCACCGGGAGCCGCTCAACCGTTCCCGCCGGCCAGCGGGTATGGAGCCAATGAGAATAACGCGAGAATACATTAACCATGTCCTCTGAGAGGGGCACGGCGAGGTTTTATTCCACCCCGGAGTCGCACGGCGTCACTTGACTTCGTTCAGAAAGTCCCGGACAATAAAATTCGTTCTCCCCGGGATGAAAATTTGGATTTCTCTGCTCCTGGCGTTGCCAACCCTCCAGGCGGCCAGTGCCGTCAAAAAGGCCGTCGACTTTTCCCACACGCAAGACGTGGGATTCGGAAATGAGGTCTGCGTGCTGGGATCCCACCCGCTTCTGGGTGGTGGCAATCCTTTAAGGGCGGTGAAGCTCGCCTGGACACCGGGAAATGTTTGGACGGGCCGGATCGCGCTCGAGGCCGGCGACTCGTTGACTTATCGATACATCTCCCGACCGTTCAGCGTGAGCACGTGGGGGAACTCGACGCTGAAAACCGACCTGACTGGCGACCAATCGGTCACCGCGCCGAACCACCCGGAGCCACCGTGGGTGCGGAAAACCCTTCTTCTCCACAGCACGTGGAATGAAGCGTTCATCCTGTTTCGCGACCTGACCCATAACGGGGAGTGGACTGAAGTCCCGATGCAGCTGGCGGGCCCGGGTCGAACCCCTTCTGAAAAGCTTTTCCGCGTTGATGGTCTCGCCCCGAGCGGTTCCGAGTTGGAGTTCGTCTTTCGCAACGCCGCCAACGTTTACCTGAACGCCCCCGCCCCACCCTCTTCGCCCGCGACCGGTGCGGCTCCCTCCGTGCCGGCCCCATACCAAGGCCTCTCAGCGCCCTACAACTTCCGCACGCCCCTCGACGTCATTTTTATTCAGGATCAGCAGGTATTCAATTACCGGCCACCGGCTACCGTCAGTGCCCCACGCATCGAGAGTCGGGTCGTCAACTCCTCCGTGCCAAATATTCCCGGAAGACCCGTGCAGATCTATTTGCCCCGCGGCTATTCCGAGAACACCGGAAAGCGCTATCCCGTGGTTTACTTCCATGACGGTCAGAATGTCTTCTTTCCGGGTGGCCCTTTCGGCGTCTGGGATGCCGACCGCATAGCCAATTATGAGACGAGCCAAGGTCGGATGCGTGAGGCAATTCTTGTCACGATTCCCAACGGTAACTCCTACGGCTCAGATCGCCTTTACGAATACCTCCCGGACGGCGACACGATCACGGGGTATGGAGGATCCAACACGTCCTACGCGGGCCGCGCGTCCGCCTACCTCCAGTTTATTATCGATAACATCACACCAACACTCGACACCAACTATCGCACACTCGGCGACGCTCCAAACACCTTTGTCGCGGGCTCGTCGATGGGCGGGTTGGTTTCCGACTACATCGGACAGACGCGCAGTGATCGATTCGGCGGGGTCGGAATCTTCTCACCAGCCTACTGGGCGGCTCCGAACTACACGGCCACCCGTGATGCAGCACCAATGCGGCCGGTCCGACGATTTCTATCCATGGGCACCGCAGAGTCCAGCACGGGCGAGTCCAGCTCGGATGTTTACTGGCGCGATGCCCTCAAGGCTTACAATACCTTCGTCCGACTTGGACATCCCGTTGGCCGCGACCTGCGATTTGAAGGCGGCGCGGGTGCCACTCACAGCGAAAGTGCCTGGTCGCGACGCCTCCCGGGATTCTTCTCGTTCCTCCTGGACCCCTGGCTCGAGGCACAACCACTCAGTGTGGACATCTCGCAGCCCGGCTTGGACTTGCTCGCCGTCGATCCCGTCTCGGGCCGGGCCTCCCTCCGGTGGACCGCTCGCTATGGCATGAAACATTTTCTCGAGACAACATCCGATCTTGCGAGCTCTTCTTGGACGTCCGAATCGACAACCCCGGCGACAGAACTTTGGGCAACGCAACTTCTTGAGTCTCCGGCGACGCCGCGAACATTCTGGCGACTACGAACGCGCGGTTGGTAGGTGGCTGGATCAAACTAGTCCCGAAACAATCCCATCGATCACCTTCGAAGCAAGGCGATCAAACGCCACGATTGCCATTTCAAGGTCCTCTTCCCGCGTATCTTCGGTCTTGTTGTGGCTGATCCCGTGGAGGCTTTGGACAAACATCATCACGGTGGGAATTCCCGCCCGGGAAACCTCGGCCGCATCGTGCAAAGGGCCGGACGGCATCCGATGACACATGCCGCAGGTTTCCAAAATCGCTGATTCACACAGCGAGATCAGGTGGTCGTTGAATAAAATCGGCTCGATCGCCCAGATCCGCTCCCATTCCACAGCCACCCCGCCCTCCCGAGCGAAGTGCTCCGAAGCCGCCCGAGCATCGGAAAGCATGGCAGCCAACGCATCACGATCGAGGTGACGTTGATCGAGGGTAATCCGGCATTCCTCAACAACGCTCGTCACAATACCCGGCTCCGTCGTGCAAGACCCAATCGTGCAAACCCCGCCATGCCGCTCGGCAATCTCGTAGATCTCAGCGCTCATTCTCCCGGCTGCTAAAAAGGCATCCCGGCGACGGTTCATCGGCGTGCTCCCCGAATGCGCAGCCTGACCCCGAAATGTGATCGCGTGACGTTCGACTCCGGATGTTCCGAGCACCGCCGCAAGCGGAAGACCCTTATCCAAAAGCACCGGCCCCTGCTCGATGTGGAGTTCGAGATAGGCGGCTGCCCGGGTGCGCTCGACACCCGCATTCATTACTCTCTCAAAGTCGATCCCCTGCCCTCGCAGGGCCTCAGGGAGGGTAACTCCATCGCGGTCGCGAAGATTCCGGGCCTCACCCATATCGAGCGTGCCCGCGAAGGCGGAGGAACCGAACAGACTCTTGCCAAAACGTGCCCCCTCCTCATCTGCCCAGTCCACAAGCCGGATCGTGACCGGCGGGCGGCCATGATATTCCGAACAAATCCGACGCAAGATCTCGACACCGGCGAGAACGTTGAGGCAACCGTCGAGCCACCCCCCGTTCGGAACCGAATCGATGTGCCCGCCTATCAGCACTGCCTCGTCGCGGTCTCCGGGCAACGTCGCCCACAGATTTCCGGCAGCATCGGTGCCCACCTCGACCGGCAGATCACGGAGCTTCTCTCGCAGCCAATCCTGCGCGGTCGCCCAAACGGGAGTAAAAGCAACACGCTGCGCTCCGTTTTCATCGCCGGTGAGTTCGCGGAGTTCCTTCAGCTCACGCACCGTTCGTTTGGGATCGAGATGGCTCATGGGATTATTGTTCGATCTGAATTCCTTTCCGAATCGCCGCTGTCGCGGCATCGGCTGAGTGCTCGGTTGCAGCATGAACGGTAAACAATCGCTCGCCCTCTCCGACAATCTCGCCACATTTTCTGATCTCCGAAAATCCAACGGCCGCCATAATGCCCTCTGAGATGTGACGGCGTCCACCTCCCAACTCGACACAGGCGCGGCCAAATGTCTCCGCGTCCATCTGCACAATCGTTCCCGAAGTCGGTGCCAGGACATCCCGACGGATCGGGGCCGGGTGGAAGGTCGCCCAATCATCAAAAGCACGGGGGTCCCCGCCTTGAGCGACTACCAACTCGATGAACTTTGCATGGGCCGAGCCATCCTCAAGCCGTCGCGCAAGATCGGCGCGGGATGTGCAAGTTACCCGGACAGCCAGATCGAGCGTGATTCGGACGAGATCGTCAGGCCCGCGACCTTGTAAAGTCTCAACCGCCTCGCGAACTTCCAGCGCATTGCCAACCGTTCGGCCCAGCGGCTCATCCATTGGGGAAAGGATAAATGATGTCTCAACCCCGTTGGCGCAACCGGCTTCACAAAGCCCCTCCGCGAGAAGCTCCGCATCAGCGCGGGTCTTCATGAACGCTCCTGATCCAAACTTCACATCGAGAACAAGCCGGTCCAGCGACTCCGCCAGCTTCTTCGACATGATGCTCGCGATGATCAACGCGCGCGATGGCACGGTTCCGGTGACGTCACGGAGTGCGTAAAGTTTTTTGTCTGCCGGACACAGGTCCGCCGTCTGACCGGCCATGAAAACCCCGACATTTTCCAACTGTCGCAAGCAGGCTTTCTCATCGAGGTCGACACGGAATCCGGGAATACTCTCGAGCTTGTCGAGCGTGCCGCCGGTGATTCCCAGTCCGCGCCCAGAAACCATTGGCACCCACAAGCCCTCACAGGCAAGAAGGGGCGCCAGGACCAGCGAGACCTTGTCGCCGATCCCCCCGGTCGAGTGCTTATCGACCTTGGGCGGACTTCCCTCCGGCCATCGAAAAATCCGTCCACTGTCGCGCATCGCCGCCGTGAGTGCGGCGGTCTCGCCCGCAGACATTCCACGAAAAAAAACCGCCATAGCCCACGCACTCATCTGGTAATCCGGCGTCTCGCTTGCCGTGTAGCTGCGGATCAACTCCCCGATCTCATCGCCGGTGAGCTCTACGCCCTCGCGCTTTTTTTCAATCAGCCCAGGAACGTGCATGGCGAAGGATGGCCTCCGAACCAGCGCGGATCAAGACGGATTCCGGGATTGAACGGGCCGCAGGGGTCTGGTTCCCTCTCGTTAGTTCCCGAGATGACATCCAAGCAGATTACCTTCTTTTCGCGCCTCGCCAGCACACTGGCACTTTGGGTTTTGATGCTGACGACGATCTTTGCGGGCTACGACATGGGCTTCTTCTTCCTCTTGGCCGCGATGGCGATGCTGGCTCTTTGGGAATATTACCGCATGCTCGAATCCGACGGCATCGGCGTCTTCACGCTCACGGGCTTGATCTGCGGGGTCGTCCTGCTCGGGGGCGGGTTCGCGATCATCCGACTTCACGGGCCGGAGAGCGCCTACGATTTTGAACTCGTCACGCTCGTTTTATTTTTGATGGTCATTTTTGCCCGCCAAATGTTCCGCGGTGCCGCCCGCGACCCGCTGCGCGCTATGGCCTATACGGTCTTTGGATTGCTCTACATTCCGTGGCTGTTCAGCTTCATCACTAAAATCATCTACCTCACGCCGCTGACCGAGGCCGGGGAGACGACCGGTCAATACTATGTCCTGTTTCTCGTGATGGTGACGAAGTTCAGCGACATGGGTGCCTACGTATTCGGTTCGCTTTTCGGGAAACATCCGTTCGCCCCAAACATCAGCCCCAGCAAGACATGGGAAGGTTTTTTCGGGGCGCTGGCGACGTCCCTGCTGGCAGCTTATTGGATGTATGCGTGGATGCCGGGGAAGTTGTCGGCGTTTCGTTTTGACGATGTGACGATCCTTGGCCTGCTCCTTGGGTTCGCCGCCGTCGTCGGAGATCTCGCGGAATCCATCGTTAAACGCGGAGCGAACCAAAAAGATTCGAGCCATCTTCTTCCCGGCATCGGTGGAACCCTCGACTTGATCGACAGCCTGCTTTTCACTGCTCCGCTCCTCTTTTTCTACATGCGGCTCGTCTTGGGAGTGTCTTGATGAAACGTCGCATTGCCATTCTCGGCGCATCGGGCTCCATCGGAGCGAGCGCGTTGAAAGTCGCCCGGGACATTCCCGATCGCGTGGAGATCCTTGGCGCGTCCGCCCACACGAACACGCAGGCCCTCGCGGAGATCCAGGCGGAGTTCCCCTCGGCCCGATGTGTGCTCTCTGGTTCAGAAGGCGGAGACGAACGCCTCGTCGAGCTCGCCACACTGCCGGACGTCGATATGGTGCTGATCGCGATCGTCGGCACGGCCGGATTGCGTCCGGCCTTGGCAGCCATCGAGGCCGGAAAAGACATTGCCGTGGCCAGCAAGGAAATCCTGGTCATGGCCGGAGAAATTGTGATGGCAGCGGCCCACGCAAAGGGCGTGCGTGTGCTGCCGGTCGACAGTGAGCACAATGCGATCTTTCAGTGCCTGGAAGGCAGGTCCATTGATTCGGTCCGTCGCCTCGTTCTCACCTGTTCGGGGGGACCGTTCCGCGAGTTTCCCACGGATCGTTTCGAATCGATTACGCCCGAAATGGCACTCAAGCACCCGACGTGGACGATGGGACGAAAAATCACGGTGGACTCAGCAACTCTCTTCAACAAGGCCCTCGAAATGATCGAGGCCCGTTGGCTCTTCGGAGTCGCTATGGATCAGGTCGACGTGATCATACATCCACAGAGCATCATCCATTCGATGGTCGAGTTTGTGGATTGTTCGGTGCTCGCCCAGATGAGCCATTCCGACATGTGCTTCCCGATTCAATATGCCCTGACATGGCCCGAGCGCGTTCGAAGTTCCCTCCAGCCGATGGATTTTGCCTCGTTCGCGAAGCTGGATTTTTTCGCGCCGCGCCGCGTGGATTTCCCAGCCCTCGACCTCGCCGTGGAGGCTGGGAACGCCTGTGGGACAATGCCAGCCGTGCTGAATGCCGCGAACGAAGTTGCGGTCGAATCTTTTCTCGCGAGGAGAATCGCGTTTCCGCAAATTTGGGAGATCGTCAGAACCGTCATGGACCAATGCCCTCATTCCGACCACCCCGATTTGGATGTCGTTCTGGCTGCCGACCATGACGCGAGATCGATTGCACAATCCCTCGTCACGAGCCGCCGGATTCCGTAGATCGTCCGACGATCACGGGCCTATTGCACCGAGGCCGGCTGCACCGTTGGGGCCGCACTTTGTTTCCAGTGAAGCGGGGTTCCCGACGGAAGGAGGCGGACCGCACGAGCGATGTCCCAATTCGTCAAACGAAACCCACCCAGGCTCTCCTGGACAAACATCCGGTCGGGAATGCTCGTCCCATGCAGGCCAAATGGCAATGCCCCGGGGCTGTCGCTTTTCGAGAGGTTGATCCAAATGATTCCGACGGGATTGTTCGGACCCGCAGCCAGAAACTGCTCTTGCGCGAGGACGGGGGTTTCTGGGGCGACGGCCGGATTTTCTCCAACAAAGAATGTGCTCGTTGGGCGAGGTTTTTCACGGTTTTCCTGGAACGTCCCCAACCGCGGTCTCGGGACGGCGTCCAGAATCGTCCACGTCCCGCGGCCTCGCAAGGACGGCCTGGCGGAGGAAAGAGGAAACACCGCAATGAGTTTTTCGTTTCGATACACTTCCAGTCGGGCCAGGTCCACCACCACCGCGGTGACTGGATTGGCGGGGTCGAGTGGTGGTTGGAGCGGCGGGACAAATGCTTTCTCGATTTCGAACGGCACCACATTCGGAACGCGGAACTCGGTCCCGCCAACAGGGAGCGTCTTGATCGCAGGGTTGAGGCTGCGCAGGAACTCCTCGTCGCAGTGGAACCTCTCCGCGACAAACTCCCACGGCGAGCGATAGGCCAGCATCGAGGTTCCCGTGAGTTCATCGTAGGAAACGGGAAGCGCTACGACGGGCGGCGGCGGCGCGTTCTTCTTGGGTTTCGTTTTGGGCATTTGTTCCGGAGGCGGTGCCTTTTCCGCCTTCGGTGGCGCGATAAATCGAAAATCCTCCGGGCGAAGCGTGTAGGAGGTAAAGAGTGGCCCGACGCTTTCCTGCGCCCTGACCCGCAAAGCCTCCACGTCTCGCGCCTCTTCATTTCCCAATTGGTAGAGAAACATCAGCTTCTGGAATCCAAGACCGGACTTTCCATCAATCCGTCCCGGAGAAAATTGCTGGCGGTCGAGGAAAATCTGAAAGAGCAAAACATCGGGATCAAAGCCCGACGGGTCGGGGACTTTCGGCGACGGTGTCGCTGCAGCCAGAGCGGGTGCGGAGACCGCGACGGGCATGCGTGCAATTTCCTCGGCGGTTGGAATCTTCAGCACATCGCCGATTCGAATCAGATTCGACGTCAGCTCGTTTGCCGTTTTGAGTTGGTCGACGGTGATATCGAACCGCTTCGCAATCAGAATCAACGCATCCCCCTTTTTGACAACATAAGAGTCAGCAGAGTCCCGCGCGGGCTTCGCCTCAGGAGTTTCGTTGACGGGGAGAGGCGGGGGAGGCTCAGGAAGTGCAAGTCCCCAATCGGCCTCCCGAGACGGGCTCACGCTCCACTTCCATTTGACGGCTTTCTCCAAACCAGGCTCGATGCGGATCAGCGGCTCTGGCTGCTGCGCCAAAGAAGTGTCCAAGCTGAGCAAAAACAATGCGATCCCGACAACGAAACAGCAAGAAACCACGTCCCGCTCGCGGGACACTGAAATCCGGAGTCCTGTTGAGGAACGCATAAACGCGGGGAAGTCCTCAGTCGGCATCCTGAAGTGGGCGCCGGATGATCCGCGTCGCCCTACCAACTCGACTTCGTCACGCCGGGAATCAAACCGGCAGAAGCAAGCTCGCGGAAGGTAATACGGGAGATCTGGAACCGGCGAATGAACGCACGGCGACGGCCCGTGACACGGCAGCGGTTGACAAGACGGGTCGGACTGGCATCGCGCGGCAATTGGCAGAGGGACGCGTAGTCCTTCTTTGCCTTAAGTTCTGCACGAAGCGCGGCGTATTTCGCCACCGTCTTCTGCTTCCGCTTGTTGCGCTCTAGCCATGCTGTCTTCGCCATAGAACGGTCAGAATCTCATGGAACTCGCAATCGGGCAAATGTTTTTTTCGAGATTTTTTAACCCAAACCCAAGATGAAACGGAACCACCGGACCCGACCGACTTTTGACACATCGAAGAAAACGGTGGAGACTCTGCCTCATCCTGTGAGCACTGAATCCGATCCATCACACCGCCTCCTCTACGAATCCCACATGCATACGCCGCTCTGCAAACACGCCAGCGGCCACCCGAGCGACTACGCTGCCGTGGCGGAAAAGCGCGGATTGAGGGGGATCATCGTGACCTGTCACTCCCCGTTGCCGGGAGGATACTCCGCCGACGTGCGTATGACCCCGGAACAATTTCCCGCCTATCAAGCGCTCGTCGCCGATGCGGCCGATGAGTGGGCTGGACGGCAGGACGTCTTGCTTGGCCTCGAGAGCGACTACGTTCCGGGCTTGGAGGATTGGATTGGCGAGCTCCACGAGAAGGCGGAGTTCCATCACGTTCTGGGATCGGTCCATCCCCAGATTCGCGAATATCGAGAGCGATACTTTGACGGCGATGCCGTGGCCTTTCAGCGAACATACTTCACCCATCTCGCCGAGGCCGCCGAGACGGGCCTCTACGACACACTGGCGCATCCCGACTTGATCAAAAATGAAACCGCAACGGCTTGGGACCTCGACATCTCTATGCCCTTCATCCGCGAGGCACTCGACCGGATTGCCGCGAGCGGGTGTGCGATGGAACTCAACACGTCGGGATTGATGAAGAGGATTCCGGAAATGAATCCCGGCCGGGAGATTCTTGCCGAGATCCACTCGCGCGGAATCCCCGTCGTCCTTGGAGCTGATGCCCATGTGCCCAGACGAGCCGGCGATCGTTTCATCGAGGCTCTCGGGATCTTGCAGGAGACCGGATTTACCCATGTGAGTGGATTCCGGAATCGCGAGCGTTTCGATGTGCCGATCAAGGAAGCCCTGGCGAGTCTGCGGGCGGCCGGGCAACCGTCCTAGCGGGGAGAAAAGGTTGCCATCGGGAAATCTTCAAATAGGCTCGCGTCTCCACCTGCCTCCTCCGGAAATCTATGAAAACCGACTTGCGTCACCTCCGCTCTCTCCCCGCCCTCCTCACGATTTTTTTGCTACCGGCAGCACTCCATGCCGCGCCCATTAGTGAACAGGCACTGAGCTCACTCAAGCGCATGAGCGCGACCCTCTCGGCCGCGAAAGCCTTCACCTACCAAACCGAGATCATCATGGAGGTTCCAGCCAAGAACGGTCAGATGCTCACCCTCTTTGCCAACTCCGCCGTCGCGCTCAAACGTCCGGACAAACTCCGCGCCCGCTTCACTGGCGAGGCCCCGCACTTTGATTTCTTCTACGATGGATCGTCCGTCGCGGCTTATGCCCCGGGAAACAATGTTTACTCGATCTCAAAAGCCCCAGCGACCATTGACACCATGCTGCCGGCCCTTGAATCCGAAACAGGGATCCGCATCGCGACCCGCGGACTCCTGATGAGCGACCCTTACAAGGCGCTGACCCTTGGATTGAAAAGCGGGTCGCTTGTCGGAAAAGTGAACGTGGGCGGGATCCCGTGCGAACATCTCGCATTTCGTGGTGATGGGGTGAATTGGGAAATCTGGATCGAGTCCGAAGCCCGCGCTTTACCCCGTCGATTGGCCGCGACATTCACAGATCGCCCAGGCTCCCCACGGGTCTTGATCGAGTTTTCCCACTGGGATCTCCGACCCAGCCTCCGACCCGGCGACTTTGTATTCCGAGCCCCAGCGGGAAGTAAGGAAATCCCGTTTCTCTCTGTCGTCAGGCCCTGATCCCACATTCGTGGAAAATCCCATACTCACATGAAACCCTCGCTCATCACACTCTTGGCACTGCTCGTTCCCGTCTGCCTTTTCCATTCCGGCTGCTCGGCTGGCTATTCGGTTTCGTCCGGCCCCGGCTATTACGGACCGAGTTACTCCGGTGCCAACTGGGGGGGAGCCGGGTTCTACGGCGGCGCGGTTTACAATAACCGCACCTACGTGAACAACTCGTCATGGAACCGCTCCTCTTCCTGGAACAACAGAAGCAGCGGCAATGTCAACGGGTGGCGGGGCAGTTCGGCTTCATGGAATAACGGCAGCGGTAGTGCCCAAGGGTTCCGCGGTGGCTCGGCCTCATGGGGCGGCGGCTCGGGATCGTGGAACACCGCCCGCGGTGGTTCGGGATCTTTCAGACGCTAGGGTCGGGAAACGTTGGCGAGGGCGATCCGTGCCTCGTCGACGTCAATACAGATTTGCGCGCTGAGCGCTTCGATCCCGGAAAACTTCTTTTCCCCGCGCAAGAGCTTGCAGAAAACGACTTCGATGTCCGTGCCGTAAAGGTCTCCGGAGAAGTCGAAAATATTTACCTCAAGGAGCCGACGGCCAGAATCGACCACCGTCGGGCGTGTTCCAATATTCGCCACGCCATCCCTCAACTCGCCTTCGATCCCAACTCGCACCGCATAGACGCCGTCGGGCGGGAACTGCTCGTCATCGGTCGAAAGGTTGGCCGTCGGGAACCCGATCTGGTGCCCGAGCCCCTCGCCTTTCAAGACCGTGCCAAAAACCGAATAATCCCGTCCCAAAAACTCTCTGGCGGCCAACAAATCCCCCGACGCCACCGCACCGCGGATCTTTGTGCTGCTGACCGTCTGTCCCGCGACCCTCACCGGAGCTACTTCGGTCGTGCCAAAGCCCCGGTCCGCTCCCAACTGGCGGAGAAGCTTGCCATCACCCCGGCGATGGTGACCAAACTTCCATCCCTCGCCAACGCAGATGCCGGCGAGCGGGCGCGAGGCTTCGCCAAGTCGCTTCACGAAATCCACCGCCTCCGTCGAGGCAAACTCGTGATCGAATTTGACGAGGAGGACATATTCGAAACCAAACGCCTCCATCAGTCGCATTTTGTGGGGAGTTGAGGTCAGGAGCCTCGGCGAATGGCTGGGATTCAGGATCCGCGAAGGATGAGGATCAAAGGTCAGTGCCACCGCCGATCCCGAAATCTCCCGGGCGGACGCCATCGCCGCACCGAGGACGGCCTGATGACCCACGTGCAAACCATCAAACACACCCGCAGCCAAAACGATCGGACCGCGAACAGTCGATAGGTCCTCGATGGAACGCAGGACCTGCATCACGCGCCACGCAATCGAGAAACCGCCGGGAGACTCATCACCCTTGCCTCAACCGCCTCGGAGGGCCCGGCCTTGAGCTCGTCGACCGTGATCGCCCCATCCACACTAAACCTCCCGGACTTCGTCCGCCGCAGTGCCCTCAGGTGGGCACCGCAGCCAAGCTCGAGGCCGATCTCGTGCGCATAGGTCCGCACGTAAAACCCCTTGCTGCACACAACCCGGAAATCAATCTCGGGCAGGCGCAACTCTTGAACTTCGTGGGCATACACATGAACGAATCTTGGCTCCCGCTCGACCACTTTGCCCTGCCTCGCCAGCTTGTAGAGGGGCACGCCATCCTTTTTGATCGCACTTACCATCGGCGGAGTCTGGTAAAAGTCTCCATGAAATTTTGCAAAAGCCGCGTCAATCTGCTCGCGGGAATATTCCGGCACCGGTCGCGTCTCGAGAATCTGCCCATCCGAATCCTGACTATCCGTCAACTCCCCCAGCCGCAGCGTTCCGACATACTCTTTGTCCTCGCTCATCAGAAGATCTTGAATCTTTGTTCCGCGTCCGATCGTGATGATCAGGAGCCCGGTTGCCAGTGGGTCGAGTGTGCCGCAGTGGCCGACCTTCTTGGTATTCAGCGCCCGGCGGGTGATCGCGACGACATCGTGCGATGTCATGCCCGGAGCTTTGTCCACCAAGAGGACGCCATCAATATCACTTCCGGATTTCATCGCTCACCACTTCCAAAAATTTCGCCTTCACAGACTCGAGATCGCCGGCGATCCGTGCGCCGGCCGCCATCGGGTGTCCACCTCCACGAAAAACCTGACAGATCTTGCAGACGTCGACGGTGGGATTCTTCGAGCGGGCACTCACCCTCACCTTGCCCTCGGGAAGCTCTTCAAAAAATACCGCCGCCTCGACTCCCTCGATCGCCCGCAGTTGATCAATGATCCCCTCGTTATCCTCGGGAAGCACACCGAGACGCTCCACATCCGCCAGGGACAACGAGAACGTCGCAATCCGGTCGTCACACGAGAACTCCGCGCGATTCAGCGCAAATCGGAGAAGCTCGAACCGCCGCCGGGGCTGGCTGTCATACATCGCCCGCGACAGACCGGCGACATCGACCCCGCAGGTGACAAGCTCAGCGGCAGCGCGGAACGTCCGCTCATTCGTCCCGGCATATTGGAAGGAACCGGTATCGGTGGAAATCGCCGCGTAAAGATTTGCTGCCATCGCGGGAGTGATCTCCGCGTGAGCATGACGAAAAAACTCAAAGAGGATCTGGCCGGTTGCCGGCGCCGACGGATCAACATGGTTGATCTCCGCATAGTTCTCGTTGCTGATGTGGTGATCGATATTGATCCACACCGCACCGGGAGCGACCGCGTCAACGACCGTCCCCAGTCGGCTCTTCACCGAAGTATCGAGTGCCACAAAGACGTCGAAGCTCTTCGGAGCGTCAGCCGGTGTGGAAACCATCTCGTGACTTGGAAGGTAACGAAATTTCGCGAGTGTGCCTTCTTCATTCCAAGCCGTCACGTCCTTGCCAATGCCTTTCAGCCATAGGGCGAACGCAATCGTTGATCCCAGCGCATCCGCATCCGGACGCAGGTGGCTCGCCACCGCCACGGTCCGAACCGGACGCAGGGCGTGCAGAATCGCATCGAAGCCAGCGCTCACTTTTGTTCCTCCAGACCGAGTTCATCCATAATGTTCAAAATCCGGGACCCCCGCTCGATCGACCCATCAAGCTTGAAATTCAAATGCGGAGTGTGCTTGAGAACGACTCGCTTCGAAAACTCCGACTGAAGACGCACACGATTCTGTTCGAGTTTCTCAATCGCCGCCCTTTGCTGTCCTGGTGTGCCCAGAGCCGAGATGAAGACGTGCGCCTGCTTGAGATCGGGCGTGATGTCGACATCCCCCACCGTGACGAGCACGGATCCGAAATCCAACTCGCGACAAATAATGATTCCCAGCTCACGCTTGAGGACTTCGCAGACCCTTTCGAGACGGTGTTTCATAGAAAAATGCGGGCGCCCGGCCCGCGCAATTAGAGTTGTTGTGGCACCTTCTCGAGCGTGTAGCACTCGATGATATCCTCGGGCAGATACTCGGAGAAATCCCCGAGCTTGATTCCACATTCGAGGCCGGTCCGGACTTCTTTCACGTCGTCCGTAAACCGTTTGAGTGTGGCCAGCCCGCCGTCGTAGATCGGCTGGCGCTTCCGGAGCACACGGGCACGTGCCGTCCGGGCGATGCGTCCATCGATGACCATGCAGCCTGCGACTTTTCCCTTGGTGAGATCGAAGACCTGGCGGACCTCCGCGTGGCCGATCACAGTCTCACGAAGCTCGGGATCGAGCAACCCGCTCATCGCCTCGCGGATCTGATCCAGCAACTCGTAAATGATACTGAAGAGCTTGATCTGAACGCCCTCGCGCTTCGCACCCTGCGCCGCGGTGTTCTCGGTCTTGGTATTGAATCCAATGATTACCGCATTCGAGGCACTCGCCAGAAGAACATCGGAATCCGTAATCGGCCCGACGGCCGCGTGGATCACGTCAAGCGTGATCTTCTTTTGTGGGATATCTTTCAGCGAGTTCACAATCGCCTCCAACGAACCCTGGACATCGCTCTTCACCACAACCTGCAGGACGGGCTTTTGATCCGCCGCCAGATTCGCAAACAAATTCTCCAGCGTCGCACGTTGAGGCGCCGCAAGCTTCTCCTGTCGCAGGGAGGCGAGTCGTTCATCACTCAGGATCCGCGCCGATCGCTCGGAGTCCATCACCATCAACTCGTCGCCGGCATTCGGAAGCCCGCTGAAACCGAGAACCTTCACCGGAGTCGACGGACCCGCGTCTTTGACCGCCTTCCCTTGATCGTTGATCAACTGCTTGATCTTACCCCAGTAGTTTCCGCAAATGAAAATATCACCGACTCGCAACGTGCCCATCCTAACGATGACCGTCGCCGTTGGTCCCCGGCCCTGCTCGACCTGAGCCTCGATCACCGTGCAACGCGCATCGACGGTTGGTGAGGCCTGGAGCTCGAGCACCTCGGCCTGGAGAGTCATCATGTCGAGCAATTCCGGAACGCCTGTTCCCTTCGTCGCGCTGACAGGGAGACAAATAATGTTGCCGCCCCAATCCTCCGGAACGAGTCCTTGTTCCTGAAGCTGCGTTTTGACCCGGTCGACATTTGCGGACGGCAGGTCCATTTTGTTGATGGCGACCATGATCTGGACCTTTGCCGCCTTGGCGTGCGCGATCGCTTCGACCGTCTGGGGCATGAGTCCATCATCTGCGGCAACAACGAGAACGACGATATCCGTGACGGTCGCTCCACGAGCCCGCATCGCGGTGAACGCGGCGTGACCCGGAGTATCCAGAAACGTAATCTTTTGTCCGTTACGCTCCACGCTGTAGGCCCCGATGTGCTGGGTGATCCCGCCAGCCTCACCTGCTGCCACACGAGCCTTCCGAATCGCGTCGAGAAGCGACGTCTTGCCGTGATCGACATGCCCCATCAACGTAATGATCGGAGCGCGGGTGGAGAGCTCGGCGGCAACCGGCTTCTCGGGCTCTTTGGGAGCCTCGACCTTCACCTCGACCTTGTGATGGCCCTTCGAGGTGTCTTTCCGTTCCCGCTCAAAAACAAACCCATGAAGCTCGCAGACGCGTGCGGCCACATCGGCTTCGATCGTCTGGTTGATATTGGCGAAAATTTGCAACGCCATCAGATCCTTGATCAACTGAAATGGCTTGAGCCCGAGGTGATCTGCGAGGTCCTTGACGATAATCGGCGGCTTGAGGTGCAAGACTTTTTTGGGCGGTGTCCCGTCATCCGGGGCCTCGGCCTCCGGCACTTCGACGGGTTCTTCGGGTTCCCCGCCGATCAGCGAGAGCACTTTCGGCGCCTCCTTCACCGGTGCCGGCGGAGGAATGACAATCTGGGTCTTCCCAATCTGAGGGAGAAGCGGCTTGAACGTCGAGCCCGTGTCGCTCGCGGTCTTCCGGACTTTTTTCTTCGGATCGAGCAGGTCGACCGTGGCTACGGGAGTTTTTTCAACGACGGGTGCCGTTTCCGCTTCCGCAACAGGCGCAGGGACTTCGGTCTTCGCCGGATACATCCGGGTAGCAGAAGCAGCCCGCTTGGGTTTCGCGGATTTGACTTCGTTGGGTGGTCGTTTGACTTTCTCTGCCATAAAATTGCTTCTCGGACGGACTCATGGCCGTCAGGCGGCTTGTGGTGCCAGGGCCTTCGCAGCGTCCAGAATCTTCTGGCCAAGTTCCAAATCCGCGCCCAGAACCTCGGCAATATCCTCGGGACCGGCAAGCAGAATGACCTCGACGGAAGTCATGCCTTCCTGAGCCAGCTTTTGAGCCTGCTCTTCGGTGATTCCGAGGAGTCCGGACATCGACATCGCGGCTTCGTTCTTGCGCGATTCCATCACCTGTTCGGCGGTCTTGTCTTCCTGGATATCAATCTCCCAACCGGTCAGCTTGGCCGTCAGTCGGGCATTCTGTCCTCGGCGACCGATGGCCAGCGAGAGGTCGTCTTTTTTGACGAGAACGCGGATCGTCTTCTTGGCCTCATCGGCCGTGATGCTGAAAATGTTGGCGGGCTTCAGAGCGGCCGCAGCAAATTTGATCGGATCCGCGTCCCAGCGGATGATGTCCACTTTTTCGTTATTTAGTTCCCGAACGATATTCTTGACCCGCGCACCACGCATCCCGACACACGCACCGACCGGGTCGACTTTTGCATCCGCACTGTGGACGGCAACCTTCGTGCGGTAGCCAGCTTCACGAGCGATGACTTTCAACTCGACGGTATGATCGGCGATTTCGCTGACCTCCATTTCGAACAGGCGCCGGACAAAGTTCGGGTGACTCCGGGAGAGGATGATCTCCGGTCCGCGGGCACCGTTCTCAACCGCCACCACATACGCCCGGAGGCGGTCACCCACATTATAATCCTCGGTTACAACCCGCTCGCGGGATGGCATGAGACCTTCGAACTTGCCGAGGTCGACAATGACGTCGGATTTTTCGAATCTCCGAACCGTGCCATTCACGATCTCGCCTGCGCGATCCTTAAACTCCTCGTAAATCATCTCGCGCTCGATCTGGCGGATCCGCTGATTGATCGCCTGACGGGCCGCTTGGGCCGCAATTCGCCCGAAGTCTTTCGGCGTCACTTCCATCTCCACCTCATCGCCAGCCTGCACATCGGGCTTCACTGTCCTCGCCTTGAAAAGAACGACCTCATCATGCGGGTTGGTCACTTTTTCGACGGCAATCAGCTTGGCTAGCGCCCGGATGGACCCCGTCTGGGGATCAATATCAATTCTCAGCTCACGAGTGCCGGACGTGAAGCTCTTCTTCGACGCAGCCAGCAGGGCTGTGGAGATCGCTTCGACCAGCACTTCACGTTTGATACCTTTCTCACGCTCAAGGTATTCGAGCATCGCAATTAAATCGGCGTTCATAAAAATGTATTGTGTCCAGAGATGGAAAAGGCGGGACCTGGATCCCGCCTCGTTTCTTCAATGGGAACTGAGCAATATGAGCCCCGCCGCCAACAGGGTCAAGCCGCAAGACCTTGTTTTTTTGGGATGTCCGAAACAGATTCTGCCATGGTCCCAAGCAAATCCCCCAACCCGAACAGCCCCACGGAGGCGCCGACCCGAGAGGAGACGGCCCTCTTGCCACTCTTCGAGGGACTGCCATTACATCGCATTCATGTTCCAAAAACCAAAGCCGAGTGCGAATCGGCCGCCGAGCAGATTTTGGCCGCAGGCCGGGCCGGGTTCGATACCGAGGCCAAGCCCACCTTCCGAGTCGGGGAGAAAAGCGGCGGCCCGCATGTCGTCCAGTTTGCCCTGGATGAGGAAGCGTTTATCTTCCAACTACATCGCCCGGATTGCCTCCGGATCTGCGCATGGCTGATCGGATCGGAACGCGTGATCAAAGTCGGGTTTGGACTCAAGAACGATCATACCCAGATCCGGTCTCGTCTGGGCGTCACTCCGAACGGGATTTTGGATTTGGACCACGTTTTTCGGAAGAAGGGCTACCGAAGGCAGATCGGTGTGCGCGGCGCCATGGCTGCGGTTCTCAACCTCCGATTAGTCAAATCCAAGGCCATCACGACGAGCAATTGGGCCGCAACGGACCTCACCCCCCAGCAACTTCGTTATGCGGCCAACGATGCGTTCGCTGCGCTCGTCATCCTCAAAGCCCTGGACCTCCCGACATCCGAACTTCTCCCAGCTCCAACTGGCCGCGGACGGGAAACCTAGTCCGTCGAAGCCGCCTTCGACTTACCTCGCCCAAAGAGAAACTTGGCGAGCAAGAGAACGACCACGGTGCCGCCAAAGAAGGCCGCGAGAAGAACAATCAGGCGGTGAAACGCAGCGTCCAAGACCCGGGTCGTTTGCTGGTCGATGAGTTGGGAAATCTGTTCTGCCGGAAGTCCGCCCATGGCCGTTTTCTCCAGGATCTGATTGAGCCCCTGAACACTGGAATCCAAGTGAGCCAGGGCCGTTGTCGTTTGGTCGAGAAGCTTGGTGGGATCGACCGGCGGCGCGGTCGGGTCGGTATTGGCTTCCGAAAACTGACGGAGCGAGACCAGCGTCCGGTCGAGGCTCGCGGCGAGAATGTTGGCATTATCCAGCGTGGTCTCAATCTTCGGGAGGAGCGTGTCGAGTGTGCCTTGATTCCGGTCAATGCCCTCCTGCAAGATCGCAGGTAACTCGCGCACGACCTCGGCGAACTCCTGCGGGCGGACCGTCGCAATCGGAAACGCCTCGCCGATCTGTGCGAGGGTCAGCTCGGTTTGCTGAGACAGAATGTGCGGCGTGCGCTCGAGGTAAAACATCACGCGTTCGCCGTAGAGCAACGAGGTATCCACGCGACCCATAAACCTCCGCAGCCCCGCGAGGATTCCCCGGGCGGCCAGTCCCTCATCGAAAGCGTTTAGCCGAACGCCGTCGAGATTCCGAAGCCGGATATCGGCCACGTCAAGCCTGTTAGGATGATCTTTTTCCCACTGGCGAATCAACCCGCGAAGATCGGATTGTTGCTTCAGGGAAAGAACCCGTCCGGCAAGTTCCCACGCCGCACGGTCCTGCTCCCGGTAAACATCCGACAACGCCGAAGCCTGCTCGCCAAAAACTTTGGGAACCCAGTAGTGATCGACCGCCCATTTCCCGGCGGCGATGAAGACGACCATGTCGAGAAGGTTCGTCCGAGGGTCGCGCGAGGCGGCGATCGTCATGGCGGCCGAGGCGTAGCGCACCTTCCAGGCCCGGGCGGCGACGCGCTTGGCCGGATCCGGCTCCGCAGCGATGTAGGCATCGAGCGCAGCACTCATGGCCGAGACGAACTGGTCGGAAAAATCCATCACCTGTAGCTGAAGCGCACCCTGGGTCATTCGCTCCTCTTCGGGCTCCGAACCTTCCGCGGCAGACCGGTCCCGCGGCACCGGTGCTTTCCCGGCACAGGCTGACAACGGAAGCAGGAGCGTGACGAGGATCATCGAACCGAGGCTCCGGCCGCAGCGCAAGGAGGTGGCAAACCTCCGGAGGACAGCTCGGAAAATTATGAACTCAAACGACATCCGGTATTACTCGCCCCGCAAGGGATTGCCTGACAAGATGTATTACAGATCGAACGAATGTTACGGAAAATTCACATTTGGCAGGTGGCATGAAATCCGCTCGCATGGGCATTCCGCATGTGAAGACCACTTCCATGATACGATTCTTCTTCCCGACAATCGCCCTGATCCTCCTGGCGGTGTCCCTCCCCGGATGTTCGCGCAAAAAGGAACCGCAGCCCGACGTCATCCTGCTCCACAGCGGACGGATGCGCGGGAACGTCTATCCGCTCTCGCTCCAGAATATCGCTCCGCTCCAGCATTACCAATACCTCGCCGGCTACATTCGTGCCGTCCGCGCGGAGGCGGAGAAATCCGGAGCCCGCGTTTTTGTGATGGACCTCGGAGACAGTCTAGGCGGGTCATTTGCGTCTCACGTGACCGACTCGATGAACATGGTCACGTTTTTCAACAACGCCGGATACGACGCCGTCGTGTTGAGCAACCTCGATGCCGACGTGCCCGCGGAATCGATTTCCCAAATTCGCGCCAAAGTGCTGAATCCCTTTGTTGGCCCAGATGGCACCCCGACCCTGCCCGGCACGGCGGCTGG
This sequence comes from Terrimicrobiaceae bacterium, assembly GCA_049317665.1. Taxonomy (GTDB): domain Bacteria; phylum Verrucomicrobiota; class Verrucomicrobiia; order Chthoniobacterales; family Terrimicrobiaceae; genus JBBRHN01. Next base: position 45,547 of record JBMOHW010000006.1, read on the forward strand.
CGCTCGCCTCGATAAGGGCGGACTGCAGATCGACGTTCTGGCGAATTTCTATGGAGACACCGATCCGAAGCAAAATCCCGGACGTTTCCCGGCGAAGTTCGGCGGTGTAAGCGAAGGAGTGCGGCCCGTGCGAGATTATGCCTCTGTCCTGACGAGCCTCGGCAGCCGTCCCCCTGGCGCGCTGACACTTCTTGCCTGGATGAAATTCGAATCGACCGATACCCCGCCGGAAGGGTTCTTGGAATTCCTCCGCAAGGAGCGTGTGGATGCCATTCTGGCCCACCGCACTTATGGAGCGAATCAGCGGGAAGCCTGGCAGGCCAGCGGATTTGTCGACTGGAAGCCACCCGTGTCGGCAAACATCCTCCGCAACAACGGCGGCTTCGTCCTCGCCCGACTCGATCTGGCCCGCGACGGAGCGGGGTGGAAAGTCCTCCGCCATGAGCTGGTGCCGATGACAGCCAACAACGCCACCGCCGATCCGCTGGTCGTGGCGGGAAGTGACAAGTTCGCCGATCCGATCTCCCGAGCCGATGCCGTCGTGGCCAGCCTCCCGTCGCCCCTGAGCGAAAGTCAGATCCTTCGCGTCTACATGTCCGCGCTCGCCAAAGTCCCGGGTACACAAGCCGTCGTGTATTCCCCGGAGTCTATCCGTTCCGACTGGCCAGCCGGCGATCTGCGGGCGAGCAGAGTCTTCAATAGCCTGCCATGGACGTCCGGCCTGGTTCAGTTGACGCTGACCGTGGCGGACATTCAACAGCTCCCGGGCCTGTCGGGATTTCACGTAGTTCTCCAGCCCGGGTTGGGCGACGGGCCGGTCGTCGTTACGACATCCCAGTTCTTTGCCTCATTGATCTCTGCGAAGCTCGGGCTGCCCGCCAGTGCAGTGACCAGCCTTCCGCAGACTTCCGAGTTCGACTTTTTTGCGGACTACCTCAAATCGCAAAATGGTGCCCTCCCGAGTGAGCCGCCAGAGGGATGGGAGGTCTTGAAGCCGTGACAAGGGGCGAGATATTCCCAGGACTCGGAACCGTGAAATGGATTGCGTCGTCCATTGTTATCGTTGCTCTGGTTTTGATCGTGTTTGCGAACATCTCCGGCCAGCAAAGCAAGTCGCAGCGGGTCGCGGAAATGCGAACCCTCCAGCAGTGGGGAATTGCGCTCAATCTTTACCTCATCGAGAACGAAAACCAACTCCCCGCCGTCGGCAAGACACCGGTCGATAGCGTGCAAAAGAATGCCTGGTTCAACGCCCTGCCGCCGTTCATCTCCGAGCTGCCGCTGGCGGAACTCCCTGCCGGCGAACGCCCCCGTCCCGGCGAACCCTCGATCTGGATCCGACCGACCACGAAACCGGTCAAGATCTGGGATCCCGAAGCGTTCTACTTCAATTACGGGATGAACAGTTTCCTCCAACCCACCGAGGGGGCGCGGAGTTTTCGGATCTACGAGATCAACTTCCCCGGCAGCGTGGTTTTCCTCGCACCGACGGCGGGCTTCGATCCGGGTTCGACACCGGAGTCACTCGTCGTCCCCAAAGGCCGGAAGGCGGAGGTGCCCATCCTTTTTTGCGACGGGCATGTCCAACCTGTGCTGGCGTCGGAGCTCCTCGACCCGGCGGCACTCGCCGTCCCAACGGGCAGCTCGGGAGCATCGTGGTTCAAGCAATGAGGTTGCGTTGTTTGCTTGGCTTGCCCGAACTCGCCGCGAAAGGGTTTGATCTTCACTGTCGCACCGTTAACCTGCGGATCGCTTAAAGCCATGGCCTACCTACGCAAAATCAGTCTTCTCATTTGTTTCGCAGCCTTAGCCAATCTGGTCTCGGCTGCGGAGAGCTACATTATCGTGGACAACCAGACAGGGTTCATCCTGGGATCAAAAAACCGCGACGAGAAATTGCCCATCGCGAGCCTGACCAAGGTCGCCACCGCACTCGTTGTGCTGGACTGGGCCAGACTGAAAAACAGCGATCTCTCAGTGCTCGCGACCGTGCCGGTCTCGGCGGTTGCCGAAGGCACAGCAAATCCGGTGGGACTTCAGCCCGGAGACCAAATGAGCTTGAGAGACCTGATCTACTCGGCGCTGTTGGCATCGGACAACGTGGCCGCCACGACACTGGCGAACCATGTCGGCGCCGAGCTGCCGAACTCCCAGCGCCTGGATCCCGTCGGCAACTTTGTTTCCCACATGAATGCCCTCGCCCGGTCGCTCGCGATGCGTCGCACCCGGTTCCTCAACCCGACCGGGTTGGATCACACAGAAGAGGCTCCACCGTTTTCGACCGCCGCGGATTTGGCCCGACTCGTCCGCTACGCCTACGATCAAGCTGGCTTCGCGTTCTACGTCGCTCAATCTTCCCGGCAGATTCACGTGATCCGCGGGGGAGTCGACACCGCGTTTGATCTGGGCAATACCAATGAACTGCTCGGCCAGGAAGGCATCGACGGGGTCAAAACCGGACGCACCCGGAATGCCGGCGATTGTCTCATCCTCTCCGCCGACCGGTCACCGGAATCTCGTCGCGAGGGCGAAAAGGTGATGATCACACCACGGCGCATCACCGTTGTCCTGCTCCGCTCGCCAGACCGATTCGGCGAGGGGCTTGCGCTCGTCCGACAGGGTTGGGGTCTCTACGATGCCTGGGCGGCTGCGGGCCGCAAAGTATCGCGCTCGACGGCCCTTTGAACATTTATGGATAAAAAGCGCATTGGCATACTAACAAGTGGCGGGGACTGTCCGGGGCTGAATGCCGTTTTGCGGGCCGCATGTCGCTCGGCCGACAAACTCGGCTGGGAGGTCATCGGGTTCCGCGATGGATACGAGGGCCTGTTGCCTCCCGGAAACTACATCAACCTGGATCGACGCTCCACAGCCGGGATCATGCATCTCGGGGGAACGATTCTCGGCACAGTCAATAAGGGGCATTTCGTAGCAAAATTCGGCGCAGGCGACAAGGCGATGATCCCGCCGGAGATCATCGACGGTGCCCGTCAGACCTTCGATGCCCTCGGTTTGCATGCGCTGATTGCCGTGGGTGGCGACGGATCTCTGACAACGGCGTTGCAACTGCATGAGGAGGGTTTCCCAATCGTGGGAGTTCCGAAGACGATCGATAACGACCTCGAAGCGACGGCCATGACGTTCGGCTTCGACTCCGCGGTCGAATGCGTTGGGGATGCCCTCGACCGTCTGCACACGACGGCAACAAGTCACAAGCGCGTGATGGTCCTCGAGGTGATGGGCCGCCACGCCGGCTGGATCGCACTCCACGGGGGCTTGGCGGGTGGAGCGGATGTCATTTTGATTCCCGAAATTCCGTTCGAGTTCGAAAAAATCTCGGCCGAGGTTATGCGGCGGGATCGTGAAGGCGCGAAAAGCACCATGATTGTCGTCGCCGAGGGAGCATCCCCGAAAGACGGACAGCAACAACGGCACCACACGGGTAGCGGCGAACATCGGTTGGGTGGAATCGGGGAGATCGTCGCCCGCGAGGTCGGCGACCGAACCGGTAAAGAGGTCCGCACCTGTGTGCTCGGTCATCTCCAACGCGGAGGTGCGCCAACAACTCTGGATCGCATTCTCGGCACCCGTTTTGGCGTCAAGGCAGTCCAGTTGATTGCTGAAGGGAAGTTTGGATCCATGGTGAGCTACCAAAACTATCTCACCCTCGACGTTCCGATCTCCCACGCGGTGCACAAATTGCGCCGGGTGAATCCCGATAGTCAGATGGTCCAGACCGCGCGAGCCGTCGAGATTTCCTTCGGGGATTGATGAGCGCCTCCGACCAAATCCGCCGCGCGATTCGCGACATTCCGGATTTTCCGAAACCCGGGATTCTTTTCCGTGACATCACACCGATCCTGAAGGACCCGGAGATCTTCCGCCTCGCGATCTCGGAGTTTGTCCGGGGCGCGAAGTCCGCGGGCGCACAGAAAATTGCGGGTATCGACGCCCGCGGATTCCTTTTCGGGGCAACGGTCGCACACGAGTTAAATGTCGGATTCGTTCCGATTCGCAAAAAGGGGAAGCTGCCGTTCTCGACACTCTCCGAGGCTTACGACCTCGAATATGGTAGCGCGGAGGTCGAGGTTCACTCCGATGCGTTTGAGCCCGGTGAGCGGGTTGTTCTCATCGATGACCTTCTCGCGACGGGCGGCACGGCTGCCGCCGCGATCCGTTTGATCCAGCGGGCGGGCGGCACTCCGGTGCTCACACAGTTCTTAATTGAACTCGCCGGTCTGAACGGACGCAAGGCTCTCGGCGATGTGCCTGTATCGGCTATCATCTCGTATTCCTGATATCGGGAGATCCGTGAGGAAATGAACACGGGGTCCGACATCATTGCGCTCGCTTTGGCCGAGGATATCGGCGACGGCGATGTTACCGTTCGGGCGTTCACGGATCCCGCCAGCCAATCATCGGCAAAAATCGTCGCCAAAGAGAAATGCTGCCTCGCCGGATCGGCCGTGGCGACGGAGGTTTTCCGGCGGGTCGATCCGTCCCTGCATGTGTCACTTCGGAATAGCGATGGCGATTCGCTTCGACCCGGCGACTGTGTGCTCGAAGTGACCGGACCCACCGGTTCGATCCTTACGGCGGAACGCACCGCACTCAATTTCATCCAACGTCTTTCCGGGGTCGCAACGATGACGCGCCGGTTCGTGGAAGCAGTTTCGGGAACCAAAGCGGTGATTCTCGATACCCGCAAGACAACGCCCGGACTGCGGAAGTTAGAAAAGGCCGCCGTGGCCGCGGGAGGTGGAAAAAATCACCGCATGGGGCTGTTCGACATGGTCTTGGTCAAAGACAACCACCTCGCAGCTGGTGGAGAAATTGCTGACCTTCAGTCGTTGATCTCTCGCTCAATAGAGATCAACCCGGGCCTGCGCATCGAAGTCGAAGCCGACACGCTCGACCAGGTTCGCGCCTTTTTTGGAATGACCGGTATCGACGTGATCCTCCTCGATAACATGACGCTCGAGCAAATGCGCGAGGCAGTCCGTTTGCGTCCGTCGGGAGTTCAACTCGAGGCCAGCGGCGGGGTGAACCTCGAGACGATCCTCGGAATCGCGGAGACTGGGGTAGACTTTATCTCCGTGGGTGCCCTCACCCATTCGGCACCATCCGTCGATTTCTCGCTCGAGATCGCGTGACCGGGTTCTACAACCTCGGAACCGTGATACCGCGCTGGCCCATGTATTTTCCGGCGCGATCGGCGTAGCTCGTCTCACAGACTTCGTCGGCCAGGAAAAAGACGACCTGTGCGAGGCCTTCGTTCGCATAAATCCGCGCCGGGAGCGGCGTGGTATTCGAAATTTCCAGCGTGACATGTCCTTCCCACTCCGGCTCGAAGGGTGTGACATTCACAATGATGCCGCATCGCGCGTAGGTCGATTTCCCAACGCAAATCGTCAGGGCCTCACGCGGAATCCGGAAGTATTCCACGCTCCTCGCCAGCGCGAACGAATTCG
>JBMOHW010000007.1:0-48504 GCA_049317665.1 Terrimicrobiaceae bacterium
GAGATTCGGCGCCTCGGTGACGGTCCGGGGTTTACGTTGGAGTCGACGAAGAAACCGGCGAACCACCCCATGGGCACGAACCATCGTGCGCAAGACCCCTTCGATCCTGCGCTGGACGCGATCCGGGGTCGATGGTTTCGGCGGGCTATCCACAGGCTTTGATCCTAAGGGGACGGCAGGCGGTTTGCAATCCGGCGATTCCCGGGACGAGGGGCAGCTTGACACTGGTTGCGAATCTTCTGCTAGGATTCGAGGTCCATGACTGCCCACCAGCTCTTTCCCGCCCTTTCGACCTCCGAGAACGAAGGGATTCTGGGTTGGCTCCACGAGAATGACCGTGCGGCCTATCGCACGTGCGTGGGGATGTTGGCGACGCGGCGGAAGCTTCGGCCGGTTTTTGTCGAGCGCAAGCCACGCGAGGAGAGACACCTTTGGATGAAGGAAGCTCTCTCGAAGCCGGCGAACAATGACCTCGCGCTGGAAATTCTGCAAGCGTGGACGCTTGGAGCAAACGCCGGCATGGTGTGCGAGTTTCTCGATGCCCTGAAAATTGCGCACGATGGCAAGGGGCTCGTGGAGGAAATTCCGGCGCAGCCACCCGAGGCGGATGTCACGCGGGCGGTTGGGGAGATCGTGGCGAAGCATCCGGCGGGTTCAGTTTTTGTTTATCTCCATCTTTTTACCGGCACGGGAATGGCCGAGTGGCCCGCGCTCGAAGCGCTTCTCTCCACGGATCCGAACCTGAGCCGAGCGGTCCACGCCTAATGTCCGCATCGCACTATTCCCAATCCCTCTCGGCGGTGCTGGAGACGTTCGAGGCGCTGAGAGATTTTGAGGCTCCGATCGTCAAGATTGCCGATGTGGTGACCGCCTGCCTGCTCGGGGGGAACAAGTTGCTTTTTTGCGGAAACGGCGGGAGCGCGTCAGACACTGCGCACATCGCTGCGGAGTTCACTTGTCGGTTTGTGGGGGACAGACTTCCGTATCCCGCGATTTCGCTGGCCGGCGATGGCGGGCTCTTGACCGCGATCGGGAACGACTATGGTTTTGAAGATGTCTTTGCGCGGCAAGTCCGGGCTTACGCGAGGCCGGGCGACGTTTTGATTGCTGCGACCACCAGTGGGAAGTCGCGGGATATCTTGGCGGCGATTGAGCAGGCCCGACTATGCGAAATCCAGAGTGTCGCATTTCTTGGAAAAGACGGAGGCTTCACCAAGGGGGCGGCAGACTTTGAGATCATTGTGCCTGGGACGGTGACCGCACGAATCCAGGAGGCGCAGAAGTTTCTCATGCATGTCGTCTGTGAACTCGTCGAGCCGCATCTGAAAAAGGAATGACGATCGTCCTCACGGTCGCCTCTGTCGCGCTTGGTGCCGTCGTGGGTTCGTTTTTGAATGCCTGCATTCACCGGATGCCGCGGGGGATTAGCCTGTCGAATCCGAAGAGATCGTTTTGTCCGGCCTGCGACAAAATGATTCCTTGGTATGAGAATCTTCCGGTTGTGAGTTGGATCGTTCTTCGGGGAAAATGCTCGGGTTGTGGAGCGCGGATTTCGCCCCGTTATGTGTTTGTCGAGATTCTGACGGCGGCGGCGTTTTTCTTTCTTTGGGAACGATTCGGATTTCCGATAGCCCCGGCCTACTGGGTCTTCTTTTCGCTGCTCATCGCCGCGACGTTTATCGATATCGAGCATTTCATCATCCCCGATGAAATCACGTGGGGTGGCGCGATAGCGGGAGTGGTGGCCTGCCTCCTCGTGCCGGATTTGATGGGGACGTCGTCCCGCCTCCAAGCTGGATTGCTCTCGGTCGCCGGGGCGGCTCTGGGGTTTGGTCTCCTGTGGCTCGTCGTCGAGGGCGGGAAGCTGGCGTTCGGCAGGAAGAAGCATGCCTTCAACCCGCCAGAGGAATTCCGCTGGCTGCGAGACGGTGACCGGGCGGACCTGAAGATTGCCAGCGATTCGTTGGCCTGGGAGGACATTTTCAGCCGGGAGAGCGATGTGCTTGTGGTCGAGATTGCGGGGTCGGCGAAGTGCGGAGACCGTGAGTTGACCGGCCCGTTGCGGTTTCACTATGACCGCCTGAATGCCGGGGACTTCGAAGTCGAGTTGGATAAGATCGATGAGGTGACCGGGATGGTTCGTCGGGTGGTGATCCCGCGCGAAGCGATGGGATTTGGCGACGTAAAATTCATTGCATGCATCGGGGCGTTTCTCGGGTGGCAGGCGGTGTTCTTCACGATCTTCGCCGCATCGATCATAGGGTGCGTGGCGGCGGTCGGCGGGATTTTTCTGGCGCGCGACAAATCCGGTTCGCGCCTCCCGTTCGGACCGTTTCTAGCCTTGGGCGCGGCGATATGGGTTTTGGGTGGTCGTGAGTTGACGGATTGGTATTTCTCACTATTCCGGCCTATGTTAGTTTCGCTATCCGCCTTTTTTCAGATTCCGGTCTGATCCTGCTTCATGTCGAAACCCAAAAGACTTCCATTCCCACAACTCGTCCGTGAGTTCTGGCATCCTTACCTCCGTCTCGCCCGATATCTTGCGCCCTACAAGAAGCATTTCGGGTTCGGGGTCGCCTTCGGAGCCGCCGCCGGCGCGATCAGTGGACTGCTGCCGGTTGTGATGTCGGTGGTCGGTCAGCGTGTGCTGCCGGGCGGGAAAATGCCGGGGATCCGCGAGCTCGGGAATCTGCCGACGGATCCGGGGCCTGGCATCGAAACTGTCGTCTGGATGAGCCTGCTGATCCCGGCCGTGATGATCCTTCGCGGGGTGATGGCTTACCTCAATACCTACTACCTTTCGTGGGTGAGCCTTAGGGTTTTGAGCGATCTGCGGTCCGAACTTTTTTCGCATTTGATGTCCCAGTCGCTCGAGTTTTTCAATCGCTCCAAGTCCGGTCTGCTCAGCTCGCGTGTGCTGAACGACACGCGTCAGGCGCAATCCGCGCTGACGTCGATCTCGAGCGACATCATCAAGGATCCGATTGCGGTCATCGTCGGGGTGGGGGCGCTGGTTTATATCGACTGGAAGTTCAGTCTCACCACGCTGGTTCTTTTTCCGATCTGCATTATTCCGGTCGTCTTCTTCGGGCGCAAAGTGCGTGAGGCCTCACGGGCCGAAGAGAACGAATCGGCGGAGATGTCGGTGATTCTTCAGGAATCCTTTGCCGGTGTGCGGGTGGTCAAATCTTTCGCCCGAGAGGATTACCAGTCGGGAAACTTTCGTCGCGTCAGCGAGGTTCAGGTGAATAGCAGCATGCGGGTGAAGCGGAGCCAGGAGATTGTCCAGCCGCTGATCGAATCGGTCTCTGCGATCGGGATCGTGCTGGCCATCATTTACGTCTATTTTTACGGAATCAACCTCGTCCGATTCATCGCGCTATGCGGCGGAATTTTCCTGCTCTACAAGCCCGTCAAGACGCTGAGCCGGATCCCGATGTTGATGCAGAAGTGCATGGTATCGGCGGAAAATATTTTCAACCTGATGGAGGAAAAGTCCCCGATTGCAGATGCGCCGGATGCCGTTGTTCTGAAGCGATGCGACGGGCGGATCGAATTCGACAGGGTCAGCTTTTCCTACGGGTCCAACAAGTCGGCGGTGGCCGATATCCATCTCGATATCCAGGCCGGAAAGAAATACGCGCTGGTCGGTGCGAGCGGGGCTGGGAAGAGCACACTACTCTCGTTGATTTTACGCTTCTACGATCCCCAATCCGGGGCGATTCGTCTCGACGGGCACGATCTTCGCGCGATCAAACAGGCTTCGTTGCGCGAGCAAATCGGGGTGGTGAATCAGGATACGTTTCTCTTCCACGATTCGATCTACGAGAACATCCGCTACGGACGACTCGACGCGACCGAGGCCGAGATTTTCGATGCGGCACGGTCTGCCTACGCTCACGACTTCATTCTCGCTCAGCCCAAGGGGTATCAGACCATCGTCGGGGACAAGGGCTGTCTGCTCTCTGGGGGACAGCAACAACGGTTGGCCATCGCGCGCGCTCTTCTCAAGAATGCGCCGATCCTTCTCCTCGACGAAGCCACCTCGGCTCTGGACTCGGAGTCCGAGAAGCTGATTCAAGTTGCGCTCGAGAAACTTTCCGAAGGGCGCACGGTCATTGCCATCGCCCACCGGCTCTCCACCGTGCTCAAGTCCGACTGCATTGTCGTGATGGACCACGGGCGGGTGGTCGAGACCGGAACTCATCGCGAACTATTAGAGAAATCGGACATCTATCGTCATATTTACGAGATCCAATTTCATCATGATCAGGCATAGTTTTTTCCTCATCTGAAAACCAACCTCCAACCGTGGATGATCTCCGCAGATCTCGCGCCGGGGGACCTGAAGAGCCTCGAGCGTGACTGGTCGGATATCGAGCTTCACCGGGTCGGCTCGACCGATGATCCGATGTTCGACATGGCCTTCGGGGCGCTCTGGGCAGAGTTCGGTGCGATTGGCGAGATCGAGCAGGCCGGAGTTCTTGGCGAGCGCATGCGATGGGATCCGGGGGTAGAGATCGACGGGTGTGCGATGCGTTATCGGATGATGTTGGCTACAAGCGGTGGTCAATTTGCAGCGGTTCGCGACCACACGGCGATCGTGCTAACGTCTGAGCCGGGTGTGATTGTTCATCTTTCCCATAATCTTGTCGCGCCCGAGTGGCGGCGGAGCGGGTTGGCCGGCTGGCTGAGAGCGCTCCCGGTCACAACAGCGCGGGGCGTTCTGGAGGCCCAAGGCCGCGCGGCGGATTCGCCGATCACACTCGTTGGTGAAATGGAACATCCGGATCCCGCGGACGCAGCAACGATGGTGCGCCTCAAGGCCTACGAACGAGCTGGCTACAAAAAGATCGATCCGGCTCGCGTGGGATATCTGCAGCCGGATTTTCGGGCTCACCATGAGATTGACCTGGGAGGGGGACCGAGTCCGATTCCGTTGAGCCTGATCATCCGGCGGGTCGGACGCGAATCGGAGGATTTTGTTTCTGGTGCGGAAGTCCGCCGGATCGCTGTCTCACTTTACAAGATGTATGGCGTCGGATTTCGCTCGCAGGACATGCGGGCCGTCCATGCGTCGTTAGAAGGTTATCCCTCTCCCGAGGAGCAGATCCCACTCATTCCCCCAACGGCACCATGAAGCTTTTCCACGATTCGGGTTTTGCGGCTCCGCTCGGCGAGCACATCATGCCGATCTCGAAGTTTGCGCTCGTGGCGGATGCGATTCGTGACGACCTTCCCGAGATCCTCATCGAGAGTCCGGCTCCGATCACCGAGTCCGACCTGCTTCGCGTGCACTCCGCCGAATACGTCTCCGCGGTGCGCACCGGCGAGCCCCGGGCTCTGGCGGAATCCCAAAAGTTTCCGTGGTCCCCTGAGCTGTATCCCAGCGTGTTGCTGACAAATGGTGGTGTGTTGGCGGCAGCGCAGCAAGCCTTGGCGTCGGGTTCATCCGGCGCGCTGGCCAGCGGGTTTCACCATGCCTGCGCGGATCATGGCGAGGGATTTTGCACTTTCAACGGGCTCGTGGTCGCGGCGGAGAGCCTGCGGGCATCGGGTCGGATCCGGACGGCGGCCGTGCTCGATCTCGACCTGCACTATGGAAACGGAACCGCCTCACTCGCGGCCAGTCGGCCATGGGTTCGTGCTCTGTCGATTTACGGGAACGACTATTGGAACAACGAGCCGTTTCGTGATGTGAGAACTCGTCACCACGAAGACGGACCCAACCATTTCTCGGTTCCGCTTGTGCCAACGGGCGGATCCGACCGGGACACGCTTCTCGAAACGCTCGACCAAAGTCTACCGTGGCTGATCGATGGTGGGGTGCCGGATATATTGCTCTACCAAGCCGGGGCCGACCCGCTCCGCGATGACCCCTACTCCCCGTTGGACCTGAATCACGCCGACCTCATGGAGCGCGATCTGCGGGTGTTTCAGTTTGCGAGATCCCATCGCATTCCCATCGCTTGGGTGCTCGCCGGCGGATACACCCGCGACGTCCGCAAAGTCGTCCAGGTTCATCTGAACACCGCGCGAGCGTGGGTTACGGCTTTTTGAGAATCGTCTCTGCGGCAAAGCCTTTCCCGCAGTGGCATCCGCCACACGAGTTTTTTGATTTGTCCGCGTGTTTTGCGACCGCACGGCGGAGGAGATAGCTTGCGGCGACGAGAATGATGAGGGCGACGGCGGCCAGTTCGAGCGGGTTCATAGGCGGCTTCCGATCTGATAAATCATAACGGCGGCGACCCAGGCGAGGGCAGTCATGACAACGAACGACCCGATGGCCCAACTCCAGTTAAGTTCCTTTGCGATCACGGCCACGGTGGCGCCGCATTGCATGCACAGGGCGAAGAAGACCATGAGGGCGAAGACGACCGGCAAGGTATAGACTGGCTGTCCGGCTCGCGGGCCGCTCTGCCATTTTTCGTTTGCGAGAATGGATCGGAGGTCGTCCGAGCCCTCATCGACGTCGGATCCCAGATTGTAGATAATCCCGAGGGTGGCGATGATCACTTCGCGCGCGGGGAAGCTCGACAGGACACCGACGGTGATTTTCCAATCGAATCCGGCGGGGTCAAAGATCGGTTGAACGGCTTTTCCAAACTGCCCGAGATAGCTTTGCTCGATGTAGGCTCCTTGGATCCGGTGGTCCAGGCGCACCGAAAGCGCGGACTCTGGGTCGTCCAAAGCCGTTGCGACTTCGGTAGCTGGAAGGTTGGCGGACTCCGCTGAGATAAACGCATCGCGAGTCTCCTCGGCGACGGATTCGGAACGCGGGAAGTAGAGCAGCGCCCAGATGATAATCGAGAAGGCGAGGATCACCGTGCCAGCCCGCACGACGAACTCGCGTCCGCGGCCCCACATGCGAATGAAAACATTGCGCAGCGTGGGAACCCGGTAGTCTGGCATTTCAAGAATGAACGGCTGGGTTTTGATTTTCAGAATGCAGCGGTTCATGAACCATGCGAGCGGCATGGCGACGGCTGCTCCGACGAAGTGCATGAGAAAAAGTGTCCACCCCGCAACATACGGCCCGTGCGCGGGCTCGACGAAAGCGCCGATGAGCAGGACGTAGACCGGCAGTCGGGCCGAGCAACTCATGAAGGGGGTCATGAGAATCGTCGTCAGACGGGCCTTGGGGTCCTCCAGCGAACGCGCGGCCATCACGCCGGGAATTGCGCAGGCGTAACCCGAGAGGAGGGGGACGAAGCTCTTCCCGTTGAGTCCGCACCATCCGAAGAGCTTGTCCATCAGGAACGCAGCCCGGGCGAGATATCCGGTATCTTCGAGGACCGCAATAAACAGGAAGAGCAGGAGGATTTGCGGGAGGAAAACCAAAACGCCACCGACCCCGGCAATGATGCCATCGACAACGAGGCTCTGGATGACTGGAGTCCCAGCGAGGAGGGGCCCAACGAATTCCTGAACCCCTGTCGTCATCGCGTTGATCAAGTCCATGACGGGACCGGCCCACGCGTAGAGGCTCTGGAAGACGACATACATGACGCCGAAAAAGATGAGCGTTCCCCAGAAGCGATTGAGAAGCAGGGCGTCGATGGAATCGCGGGTGCGGGCGACGACGCGGTTCCCGTGGATCACGTCCGCGAGCAGCGCTTCGAGGTGGCGGTAATGGAGGACGGCTTCGGCCGATGCCGGGTTGAGGCCGTTCGCGCGGATTTTTTCTCGTGCGGCCCGGAGAATTCCCGGCACCTTGTCGGGGTGTCCGACCCTTGCCGCATGGGCGCTATCGGAATCGAAGACCATTCGCAGAGCTTCCGGCCCGGTGATCTCCACTCCACATTGGGCGAGTCCGTTCTGCACGACGGCCTGAGCTTCGGAAACGAATGGTGGCCACTGAATTCGTGGAACGGTGCGGGGTTCCGCCAGCACCTGTTCGATAGCCTCCTTGAGCTCGGGCAGGCCCTCGCCGCGGCGGGCAATCGTGGGAACAATCGGCACACCGAGACGCTCGGAGAGGAGGTCGACATTGATTCTCAGGCCATTGCGTTTTGCTGCGTCCCATTGGTTGAGTGCAATGACAACGGGGATTCCGAGTTCCGCCGCCTCGGAAAGCAGAAGGAGGTTGCGCTTGATGTTTGTCGCATCGACGACGCATACGAGGAGATCCGGACGCTGATGCCCGAGGCGACCGCCGAGAACATCCATAACGATTCGCTCGTCCGGCGACGTGGCCGCCAAGCTGTAGGTGCCGGGGAGATCGAGCACATCGACCTGGCGTTCACCGAGCGTCATCGCACCCATTTTTTTCTCTACCGTGATGCCCGGGTAGTTCGCCGTGTGTTGGCGGAGTCCTGTGAGTCGGTTGAAGATCGTGGATTTTCCGGTATTCGGATTTCCCAAAAGCGCGATGCACCGCGTGCGGGAGGACGATCGGATGGTTGGCATCTTAATTCGCCTCCTCGACCTCGACGAGGGACGCCTCGGCGCGACGGACGCTGATTTCCTGACCATCCATCTCGATGGAAATGGGGTCGCCCAGCGGTGCCACGCGGGAAATCCTAACCCGGTTCCCCGGCAAAAACCCGAGGGAAGCCAGCCGCCCGGCCCTGACGCAATCGCTGGCGATCGCGACGATTTTTAGTGGGCGGTTGTGCTGGATTTCTCCGAGATTTTTCAAGATGGCACGAGCTTAATGAGAAAATGTCTCAATAGCAAGTGGGGAGTTGAATTTTTTAGAATGTGACTGAGGCCCGGCCGCCTATAACGAAGGCGTTGTCGATATCGGACGTTCCGCCTGGATTGATGATGTATTGGACGTCGGGCTGGACAACCAGCCAGCGGGTGATCTGAGCTTGGTAGGTGAGTTCGATGACCATCTCAGCGCCGGCTGGAGCGGATCCGTCAGCCGCGAGCGAATCGCGGGCTCCGTTGCTGAGTTGGGCGTAGGCAAATGCGAGGCCGATGGTGTCGTTATCGCGGGTGGGGATGAGGCCTTTGTAGGTGAGGCCGGTATCGAAGTAGAAGTTGACGAAATTTCGGTCGGATTTTGTGAAGGCGACGCGTCCGAAGTATCCGAGGCCCTGGTCGGATTTTTCGAGGACGACGGGAGACTTGAAGCTTTTGGAATCTTTCGAATCCTTGCTGAGGCCTGCCGGGGCTTCGGTGCCGGGTTCGCGGAAGAGCATTTGGTCTATGATCCCGTAGAATCCATAGTTGCCGGACGCGGTGGAGTCCGCGAGAACGTCGGCATTCTCGCCGGTTTGAGCCCATCCACCGACTTTGAACTGCCCCGGGAGTCCGAGTTCGTCATCGCGTTGGTTCCATCGGAAGTGGGCCTCATTCACGAATGTGAACCCGGTCTCGGCGTCAAGCCGCCAGCGAAAGCCGTGTCGATTGACGTCTTGCGCGAAGACGTTGCCTTGGAAGACGGCGGACTGGAATGTGAACCAATCGATGGGGTTCAGGGCGAGGCGAGTGCCGAGTGTGGCCATCGGATATCCTTGGCCACCTTCCGGCAGGTTCATGTAGGCGAAGGCCGGCCATCCGAATGTGCCGTTGATGAAGAGGCCGGCGTAGTCGGATATGATGAATTCGGAATCGGCCGAGAACTGTCCGACCCGGACCGAGATTTTGTCATCGAGCAGGTTTTGCTGGAACCAAAGATCGAACATCCGCAGGGTATTGAATCCGGCGAGGTTCGAAATCGTGAGAAAATTTCCAACCAGATCCTCGCTGGCATCCCGTCCACTGAGCCAGATCCATGAGGTGCTGACGGTTGCGCCGCTCCAACCGATGGCTTTTTCCAGATCGACGTCCGCCCCGAAGCTCAACAATCCGGTATAGACCGCCCCTTGGTCGATCCCCCCGGATGGGTTGCCCCAAACCTCTGCGGTGTAAGTGCCATAAATTTCCAATCCATGGTCGGAAAGTGCGGGCCTCACACCGGCCCAATCACCAGTGATCTGTTCCCATTCAAGAATCGGTGCCCCCGCTGTGGTCGACTCTTCAGACAAGAGGGGAGTGGCTCCGACGAAGGTCAAAAGAGCGGAGATCGATAAGAATTTTCGACGGAATCTTTTCATAGTGCGCGAAGTTTTTTTCAGAAAAAACTCTCCGGTCAAGCGAAAAGATGAGAATGCAAGTCAACTGCATTAAAAAAGAAAACCGCCGTCTGGAAGGCCGTTTGCAACTCTTGCGAAGAAAAAGAATTGCCGCGTGATGCTAAAAGTGCTTGTTTTCATGACGGTTAGCGCGGATTTCAACCACTTCCTATTTATGGCCAATCTCACGAAACGCGATCTGGTGATGCAAATCAGCAAGGACACCGGCATCACCCAGCAGGAAGTTTTCAAAGTCATCCAGCAGACGCTGGATTTGGTGACGGATGCGTTAGCCAGCGGGAAAGATGTGGAGCTGAGGAATTTTGGAGTGTTTGAGGTGAGGTTGACCAAGTCTCGGGTCGGTCGGAATCCTCACAAGCCGGAGACCGACGTGGTGATCCCGGCCCGCGCGACAGTGAAGTTCAAGTCTGGCAAAGTCATGCGCCAGAGAGTGCTGCTCCGAACGGAGGAGCTTCGTCGTGCGGCAAAATAAATCGGGCTGAAATCTGAAACCCGTCGTAAGTTCAGGGGTGGAATGCCTCTCTCTCCGTGGTGCCCGTCAGAATAACCTCTGCGGGATCGATCTGGATCTGCCGCTCGGGCAGTTGATTGTTGTAACCGGACCCAGCGGGAGCGGGAAGTCCAGTTTGGCGTTCGACACGATTTACGCAGAGGGGCAGCGGCGCTACGTCGAGACGTTTAGTCCCTACACGAGGCAGTTCCTTGATCGCATGGACAAGCCGCTGGCGGACTCGATCGAAGGGATTCCTCCAGCCATCGCCATCGAGCAAGCGAACAACGTGCGCACGACCCGCTCAACGGTCGGGACGATCACCGAGATCAATGATTACCTGAAGCTCCTCTTCCCGCGGGTGGCGAAAGGGTATTGTCCGTCCTGCGAGCGGGAGGTGAAGCCGGAGTCGTCGCAATCTCTTTTGAAGGATGTCCTGAAGAGTTTCTCGGGAAAAACGGTGCTCGTGACATTCGGCGTGGCCGTGCCGCCCGGAACGAAGGCGGTGGATTTTTTCGGATTCCTCCAGCAGCAGGCCTACCTGCGGATCTGGCTCGGCGGAGAAATTGTCCGAACCGATGAAGCGCCGCCGAAGACCCGGCTTCCGGCGGTGGTTCTCGTCGTTCAAGACCGCATCGAGGTCAAGGCCTCAGCGAAGACCCGGCTGGCCGAGGCGATTGAGACCGCCCTGCGACTCGGAAATGATCGGATGACAATCGTTGTGGCGGATACGAAGGAATCGCATCCGTATTCGTCCGGGTGGCACTGTGCGCATTGTGATGAAGCAATCCGCCCGCCGACGCCGGGATTGTTTAGTTTTAATAATCCGCTCGGGGCGTGCCCGGAGTGCAAGGGCTTCGGGCGCATCATTGGGATCGATTGGAACCGCGTCATGCCCGACCGCTCCCTCTCGATCCGCGACGGAGTGGTCAAGGCCTTTCAGACCGGTCAGTCGCGGGAATGCCAGGACGATCTTTTGCGTCACGCAGCGAAGCACGACGTCGATGTGCGGCGTCCGTTTGAGGACCTCCCGAAGGCGGATCAGGATTGGGTGATCCAAGGCGAGGGCGACCGCTCGGAAGCGTGGGAGAATGGGAATTGGTATGGTGTGCAGGGGTATTTCGACTGGCTCGAATCAAAGACCTATAAAATGCACGTGCGGGTCCTGCTGAGCCGGTATCGCAGCTATCAACCGTGTCCGTCGTGTCGCGGGGGACGATTCCAGCCAGAGACGATGAATTTCCGGATCGATGGGCTGACGATCTCGGATGTCGCCGCCAAGCCCGTAAGCACACTGGCTGAGGTGATTGAGCGGATCAAAATTGCGCCGGAGGATTCCAGTGCGGTTCTTGTGCGCGAGCAGGTGCTGGCCCGGTTGCGGTATCTGGGCGAGGTCGGGCTCGGCTACCTCACGCTCGACCGCCCCACGCGGTCACTGTCCGGTGGGGAAATCCAGCGGGTGAATTTGACGACGTGCCTCGGAGCTTCGCTGGTGAATACGCTCTTTGTTCTCGATGAGCCGAGTGTCGGTCTCCATCCGCGAGATACCGAAAGATTGCTCGAGGTGCTCTACAGGCTTCGGGACAAGGGGAATACCCTCCTGGTCGTTGAGCACGAGGAAGCGGTCATCCGGGCAGCCGATTACCTCGTGGATATCGGTCCGGGACGCGGCACAGGTGGTGGCCGACTTCTCTATTCCGGTCCGGCGGCTGATTTTGCAGGTGTAGATTCGCTCACGGCCGATTACCTTGAGGGCACAAAATCGATTCCGATTCCGGCCAAGCGACGCAAGCCGAAGAAGTATGTCGAGCTGCGTGGAGTGCGGCATCACAACCTGCGGGACATGGATGTAAAAATCCCGCTGGGCGTGCTCTGTGCGGTGACTGGCGTTTCCGGCTCGGGGAAAACATCGCTCGTGCGTGACGTCCTCCACCGCCACCTGGCCGGCGAAGATCCCTCGGAAGATGAAGCGGCCGGGTTTGTGAAGTCGATTCGGGGCGACGATGAGATCGATGACGTCGTGATGGTTGATCAATCGCCGCTTGCGCGGAGTCCTCGTTCCACGCCCGCCGTTTACCTCGGTGCTTACGACGGGATTCGGGAGTTGTTCGGGACATCGAAAGAAGCGCTGGCTGCCGGATTTTCTCCCGGCACGTTTTCCTTCAATTCCGGCAGCGGCCGATGTGAGCGGTGTGGCGGGCTCGGGTTCGAGAAAGTGGAGATGCAGTTCTTGAGTGATCTCTTCCTGCGGTGTCCGGAGTGTGAGGGGCGGCGGTTCCGTCCGCCCGTGCTTAGTATCCGGATCGCTGGAAAGTCGATCCACGACGTTTTGGAAATGACCGCGGGTGACGCGATCAAATTTTTCGAGCCACTCGATCCGCGGGGATCAATCACGCGCCCGCTCCGGCTTCTTTCTGAGGTGGGTCTTGACTATCTGCGTCTCGGTCAGCCGGTGAACGCGCTCAGCGGCGGGGAATCCCAGCGGCTGAAGCTCGTTCATCACCTCGCCGCCAAGCGGGACAACGGGGCCTTGCTCGTTTTTGATGAGCCCACGACCGGGCTTCATTTTGATGATGTGGCGCTCTTGCTTCGGGTATTTCATCGATTGGTCGACGAGGGGAATAGCGTCATCGTCATTGAGCATAACCTCGAGGTGATTAAATCCGCCGACTGGGTCGTGGATCTTGGGCCCGAAGCCGGCGAGGATGGCGGGCGGGTGGTGGCGAGTGGAACGCCCGAGGCCGTTGCGAAGGTGCAGGCCTCGCATACCGGACGATTCCTTGCCCGATTGCTCGAACCCCGTTCTTCGCGGGTCGCTCAGGCTCCGGCTCGCTTCGTATCGAAGGTCAAGAACTCGGGAGTCATCTCGATTCGGGGAGCCCGCGAACACAACCTCAAGAATCTCTCAGTCGACATCCCTCGCAACGGCATGGTCGTCGTCACGGGACTAAGCGGTTCCGGCAAATCGACCCTCGCGTTTGACATCCTGTTCGCCGAGGGCCAGCGAAGATTTCTCGACAGCATGTCGCCCTATGCCCGGCAGTTTGTCGAGCAGATGGAGAAGCCGGATGTGGACTCCATCGAGGGCTTGCCGCCCAGCGTGGCCATCGAGCAACGAGTTACGCGTGGCGGCGGAAAATCCACGGTGGCGACCGTCACGGAGATCTACCATTTTCTCCGCCTGCTCTTCTCGAAACTTGGCACGCAGTATTGTCCAACGTGTAATATTCCGGTGGAGAGCCGGACGCCGACTGCGATTGCCGAGGCCGTGCGCGAACTCGCACAGACTGGACCCGTGAAGGTCTTTGCAAATCTGATCAAGGCCCGCAAGGGTTTCCACACCGATGTCGCACGCGCCGCCGCCCGGCAGGGGATCGAAACGCTTTTGGTCGATGGAAAAATCGTCGCTGTGGACAAATTTGAAAAGCTGGCGCGATTCAAGGAACATACGATCGACGCCTTGGTGGCGGAACTCGACAAGCCCGACGCGAAGCAGGCCGACGACGCCGTGCGCCGTGCACTGGCCATGGGGCGGGGGACGGCGAGGACGGTCGATGCCAAAGGACAATCGCTCGTCCTCAGCACAGAAATGAATTGCCCGTCGTGCAGCCGGGCGTTTGAGCCGCTCGACCCGCGCCTCTTCTCGTTCAACTCCCCGCATGGATGGTGCCTTCATTGCCGTGGGTTTGGTGAGGTCTGGAGCGGATCGGCGACGGAAAAGGAATTCGACAGCCAGATCGAGGCTGAGCTCGATGAAGAACGGCGCCACGAAGGTTTGGAAGACGATGAGCCGCGTCCGTGTCCGGTTTGCAAAGGCTCGAGGCTCAATGAAACGGCGTCGCACGTTCTCCTTCAGGACTGCTCGATCACGGATTTCACGCGAGCCCCGGCGGCTGACGCCCTGGCGCTCGCCGAGAAGCTGAGCTTCCGCGGGTCGAAGGCTGAGATCGCGCGGGATGTTGTCTCCGAAATCTGTCAGCGGTTGAAATTTCTCGGAACCGTCGGTCTCGATTATCTCTCGTTGGATCGCAGTGCGAAGACGCTGAGCGGCGGCGAGGCCCAGAGGATTCGACTTGCTGCGCAGTTGGGGTCGAACTTGAGAGGCGTGCTCTACGTTCTTGACGAGCCCACGATCGGCCTTCACCCGCGGGACAATGCCCGCCTGCTCGATGCGCTGGCGAGTCTCACCAAAAAAGGCAATTCGCTCGTCGTCGTTGAGCACGACGAAGAGACGATGCGTCGCGCTGATCGCATTCTTGATCTCGGCCCGGGCGCCGGACGGCGGGGCGGCGAGATCGTTGCCTCCGGCACACTTGATGAAATCATGAAATCGCCGGATTCGCTGACCGGACGGTCGCTTCGGGAGCCGATGCTCCATCCGTCCCGCGGCCAGCGTCGGCCGGAGGCGACCGATTGGGTTACCGTTCGCGGGGCGCGGCTCCACAATCTTCAATCGGTTGATGTGGCGATCCCGTTGAACCGCCTCACGGTGATCACCGGAGTCTCGGGATCAGGAAAGAGCACATTGCTGCGTGGGGTCGTCGTTCCGGCGGTTCGCGAGGCCGTTTCCCGGTCCCATGTCAAATCTCCGCTGGTCAACTGCGATTCGGTCGAGGGCATTGCTCACTTGGGTGCGGTTTTGGAGGTGGATCAATCGCCGATTGGAAAAACCTCGCGTTCGACCCCCGCGACCTACGTGAAGGTTTTTGACGAGATCCGCGCGCTTTTCGCCAGCATTCCTGCTGCCCGGATGCGGGGCTATACCAACAGCCGATTTTCGTTCAACAACGAAGGCGGACGTTGCGAGGCCTGCCTCGGGCAGGGAGTGATTCGCCTGGAAATGAATTTTCTCCCGCCGAGCTACATGCCTTGTCAGGACTGCCTCGGACGGCGCTATAATCCCGCCACGCTCGAGGTCGAATACAATGAAAAATCCATCGGCGACGTGATGGATATGACGATCGAGCAGGCGGCCGAGTTTTTCTCTGCGCACCCGAAGATCCGTCGTCCGCTCGACCTTCTTGTCGAGACCGGGCTTGGCTATCTTCAACTTGGCCAGCCCAGCCCGACGTTAAGCGGGGGAGAGGCGCAGCGGATCAAGCTCGTGACGCAGCTCGCCCGACGTTCGACTTCGTTTGCGGAGGAGATCCGGACCACGCGGCGTGGAAAGTCCACGCTTTATGTGCTCGAGGAGCCTACGATTGGCCTCCATGCTCACGATGTCGCCCAACTCGTTTCGGTCCTCCACCGGCTCGTGGATGAGGGCGGCACGGTTGTGGTGATCGAGCACCATCTCGATGTGATCGCCGAGGCTGACCATGTCATTGACATCGGTCCCGATGCCGGAGCGTCCGGCGGGCGGATCGTGGCCGAGGGAACGCCCGAGAAAATCGCGAAGTCAAAAGCCAGCCGGACAGCGCCGTTTTTGCGGGAGGTTCTGGGACCGGGCTAGGTGCTGGCGATTTTTCGGATTTGCTAGCATCGCCCCGTCCGGTTTAGCTTTCAGGTCTTATGGGAAGACAGTGGTTGCATGCCAAGCGTGAGGTCGCGAACCTCAAAAAAGGCCAGGTTGTTGGAAAGCTGGTCAAAGAAATGATGGTCGCTGCCAAGCAAGGCGGGGCCGATGTGGACGGGAATCCGAGACTCTTTGCTGCTGTAGAAAAAGCCCGCCGGGCTTCGGTCACCCGTGATGTGATCGAGCGGGCCATCAAAAAAGGGGCCGGCATCGGCGATGACAAGCTCGTGCTGGAGCATGTGGTTTTTGAGGGATACGCCCCGCACAAAGTTCCGGTGATCGTCGAGGTGCTCACCGACAACATCAATCGCTCGGCACCCGAGGTTCGTGTTCTCTTCAAACGCGGGCAGCTCGGCACCGCCGGGAGCAATAAGTTTCTCTTCGATCATGTCGGCATCGTCGAGGCGCACCATCCGGATGGATCGTCGGATATCGAGGCAGCGGCGATTGAAGCCGGGGCGAATGATTTTGTCGCGCTGACCCACGACGAGAACGACGACATCCCCCCGGGGGTGGCCGGAGCGAGATTTCTGACCGAGCGCACCTCGACCGCCGCGGTCTCGAAGTGGCTGGCCTCCAATGGCTGGACCGTTGTCACGAGCGAGCTCGGACATGTCGCGAAACAATTTCCCGAGCTCTCCGATGAGGATCGGGCCGATGTCGGCGAGTTCCTTCAGGCCCTCGAGGATAATGATGATGTCCACCGTGTGTGGGCGGCCGTGAAGTAGGATGGAATCGACCGCCACGCGGATCGTCCAACGGCTGCGAAGTGCCGGCTATGAGGCGTTCTTTGCCGGCGGCTGTGTGCGGGACCGTCTGCTGGGAAAAGTGGCGCATGATATTGACATAGCCACCTCCGCGAGGCCGGAGGAGGTCCAGCGGATTTTCTCGAAGACGTTTGCCGTCGGCGCGCAGTTTGGCGTGATCGTTGTGCTCGAAGACGGCGGGGAGTTCCAGGTCGCCACGTTTCGAGCCGACGGGGTTTATGTGGACGGTCGCCGTCCGGAGTCAGTTGTTTTTACTACGGCTGAGGGCGATGCGGCGCGTAGGGACTTTACGATCAACGGGCTCTTCTATGATCCGATTGGCGAGCGCGTTCTGGATTTTGTTGGGGGCGAGGCCGACCTGCGATCGGGGGTCGTTCGTGCGATTGGGGACCCCGTGGCGAGGTTTGCCGAGGATAAGTTGAGGTTGCTCCGCTGCGTTCGATTTGCGGCCTCGCTGGGGTTTCGGGTCGAGGAGAAGACTTGGGCCGCACTGAGCGCGGGGGCTGGCGAGATTTTGCAAGTGAGTGCGGAGAGGATCCGCGATGAGTTGGTCAAAATCTTCCAACATCCGTCGCGGGTGGCCGGGTTTGACCTCCTCGATGAGAGTGGATTGCTCGACATTGTTCTTCCTGAGGTCGGTGCGATGAGGGGGTGCGAGCAACCGCCGGATTTTCATCCGGAGGGCGATGTTTTTGTCCATACCCGTCTGATGCTGTCACTGCTTCCCGAGTCCGTCTCGGTTCCGCTCGTCTTTTCCGTTCTGCTCCACGATACCGGCAAGCCCTCGACGTTCCGACGGGATGAGAACGGCCGGATTCGGTTTAACGGGCACGAGTCGGTGAGTGCCACGATTACGGAGCGGATGTTCGAACGCCTGCGGTTTTCGAATGAGGAATTGGAAGAGACCGTCGTCGCTGTGAAAAATCACATGGCCTTCAAGGATGTGAAGAACATGCGCGTGGCGACGCTGAAGCGGTTCCTTGCACGGCCGACCATCGAGGATGAGATGGAGTTGCACCGCGTGGACTGTCAAGGCTCGCACGGGCTTCTGGACAATTACGACTTCCTCCGGGCGAAACAATCCGAGTTTTCCCGCGAGCCGTTGATCCCAGAACCGCTCGTGACCGGACACGACTTGATAATGATGGGTCGTCGGCCCGGCCGCGGGTTCAAGGCGATTCTCGATGCCGTTCAGGTCCTTCAACTCGAGGGGGTGCTGAAATCCAAAGACGAAGCGATAAGTTGGATTGATCAGAATCCCGATTTTGTGGAGAGTCCGCCGAGTCCATGAAGAATCGCATCGTCCACGTCGCCCGCGACGGCAAGGTTATCGGCCAATACCCGCCCGAGCAGGTCGCTTCGCTGCTGGAGACAGGCGGTTTGTTTTCCACGGACCTCTGCTACAGCGAGTCCAACCCGGCCTGGACGCCAATCGAAGAGTTTGTCAAAAAAACCGGGACGGCAAAATTTTCGCGAACGAAGGAACGGGCGACCGGGAAGCTTCCGGAGCGACGGAATTCCGCCGGTCGGGCGTCGCGAAAGAATCAGGTCGCGATGATGGTCGCCAGTTGGATTGCCCTCCTCCTCGCGGCAGCCATGCTGGTCGGATCGGGATTCTGGATCTTCGAACTTTATAAGCAACTTGGGAGTAAAGACGCGACCATTACCGAGATGAAGAAGACATTGGCGGAGCGGGAGAAAGAGAATCAGCGTCTGCTCTTTGTTTCGAGGGAGATCGCCGAGCCTGGCACGGTCCGGGGGAGTTTGGTCCTGCGCAATGAAGGAGGGAAACGGATTGCCATTCCCGGGACTCAGGTGAATTTATTTCGGAGGAAAGAGGTTGAGGATCACCTCGACCGGAGATTTGCCGAGGCGGCGAGCCTCCCTCCTGATTCGACGCTCAATGCGGCGGCATTTCTTGTCGAAGGGCTCCCCCAGCCGCAGTCGAGCACGACGACGGATGCCAGCGGACGGTTCGAGTTCTCCGTGCCTGAGCCTGGAGATTATGTGCTCATCGCTGCTGCGAATGCCAGCGGAGGCGCGTCCCGCCTCTGGTTTGTCTCGTTCGACTCGCGCGATCCCCTCAATACTCTGGTTGAACTCACCGAGGCCAACACCGTTCAGCAGTTTCTCCGAAGCCTGATTATTGTTCAGGGTCGGTAGCCGGGGCGTAAAACTTCTCGCCGATCCGGATCTTCTCGCGTCCGTTGGCCAGCCGCCATTTGTTCGAATCCCTCAAGGAGTAAATGCAGCCGCAGTATTCCTGCTGGTAAAACCGCTCGCGTTTAGAAATCTCAAGCATCCGCTGAGCGCCGCCACCTTTCCGCCAGTTGAATGTCCAATACTCGATACCCTGATACCGGGCCGCTGCCCGCACCCCGCAGGCGTTGATTTGATCCATGTCCTTCCACCGGGAAATCCCAAGGCAGCTCGTGATAACAGGAAATCCATTTTCATGAGCGTAAAGGGCGGTCCGATCAAAGCGCATGTCGAAGCAGGTCGTGCAACGGGCCCCTTTTTCCGGCTCCCATTCCTGGCCCTTCGTGCGGGCGAACCAATTGTCGGTATCGTAATCGGCATCGATAAACGGCACGGCGTGGGCCTCGGCGAAACGGATGTTTTCGGATTTCCGAAGTTCATACTCTTCGCGCGGATGGATGTTTGGGTTGTAAAAAAATATCGTGTATTCAATGCCCGCTGCTGCCATCGCCTCCATGACCTCGCCCGAGCAGGGCGCACAGCAGGAGTGAAGCAGGACTTTTTTGTTTCCGCCGGGCGGATCGATCTCGGGTCTCATCGCTTGCTTTTAAAGACAATCATCTCGGAATCAATCCCGATAATCACATCGACCCAACGGCGAATGTAACCGGGTTGGAAGACTGGGACGTAGTTCGGATAGTTCTGGTAGTAAGTTTTATTGCCCTTCTTCTGCACAATGACTGGGCCGGGCACGGGAACCCAATCCGTCCTCGGCGGAACTTCCTGAAAACGTTCCTGCTCTCGCGCTGTTGAGGATTTTAGAATCACGGCGTCCGCTCCGTTCCTCCTCGCGTTGTAGAGCATGCTCTCGCGCATGAATTTCCAACCTTGGTCGGATTGAAACGTCAGGCCGCCGATCGACTTGTAGGGACGATCCGGCGCGCGCCCGAGGATCGGAATGGGATAATCTTTCGGCTTCGGTGGATAGATATCCGGCGTGTTGGCCAGGTAGAAATCCGCAGTGGATTCGACCGAGGCACAGCCCCCGAGGAATGCGGCCAAAAGAATTCCCAGAAGGGCACTTGAAAAATGGCGGGACATGGACGTTAGTCTAATTCAAGGCCCAATGAAACTCAAACTCTCACTCGCCGCAGCCGGATTTATTCTAGCCGCCGCAACTGCCGCGCAGGCAGGACCTCAGGTCTTTGTTTCGTTCGGAGGAGGAGGATGTGCGCAGCAGCAGCCGGTATATTGTGCACCGCAGCCGGTTTACTGCGCGCCGCGCACGGTCTATTTTCAGCAGCCGTTCTACGGGCCCACCGTGACGGTCGTGAACCCGGGCTTCAGCAACCGCCAAGTCGTGACTTATGGGGCCCCGGTTTACCGAGTTCCGGCACCGATTTATACGACGCAGCCGGTTCAGGTCTATCAAGGGAGCAGCTTCGGCTGGCGGCGATAGGAATCTTGGGTAGGGCTTGCCACTGCGAGGCAGGTGGCGGATGGTGGAGGGCTGTATGAAAGTCTTCCTGCGCGTGTTGCCGTATGTCCGTCGTTATCCGGGACTGGCGTTTGCGACTCTGGGTTGTGCGATTCTGGCGACATTGCTCGTCGTCGTTTTTCCTGCGGTCACGCAATTGATCATCGACGAGGTCATTCGAAAAAACCAACCACAATTGCTTGTGCCCTTGTTGGCAGCGGGGTTCGGGGCGTTTTTTGCGCAGAGTTTGTTGGACAGCCTTCGGATATTTTTCAACAACCACTTTGAGCAGAAAGTGATCTGTGATCTCCGCAGCGAGCTCTACGGGCATATCCAGAAGCTTCCCCTGCCGTGGTTTGATAATCGCGCCACCGGCGACATCATGACCCGGCTCATCGAGGACGTGACAAGCGTGGAGCGGGTCTTGATCGATGGGATCGAACAGGGCACGGTGGCTGTCCTGCAGATTGTGATCGTGAGCGGCACGATGATCTTTTACAGCCCGTCGCTCACCCTCGCTGCACTGGTACCGATTCCCTTTTTGGCCGGTGGCGCGGTGGCCTACACGATCAGTGCGCGTTCGCGATATCGTCGGCAGCGCAAGGCAGTGTCGGAGTTGAATTCGTTGCTGCACGACAACATCGCGGGAATCCGCCAGATTAAGACCTACACGAGCGAAGAAAGGGAGCAGTCCCGCTTTGATGCGGCTAGCGAGGGTGTGCGGCGGACCACTTTGGTGGTGATGCGGGCGTGGGCGCTTTACCAGCCGTCGATGGGTTTTTTTACCTCTTGCGGGATGTTGCTCATTGCCGGCTACGGTGCGCATGAAGTGCTGGCCGGGAAGATGGACGATGGTGCCTTGGTGGCATTTTTCGTTCTGGCAAGATTCCTTTACGAGCCGGTGGGACGACTTCACCAACTGAATCAGATTTTTCAGTCCGGCCGAGCGGCCGGGGACCGTGTTTTTGAGATCATGGATGCCGAGCCCGAGGTCTCCGAGGTGGACGGCGGCTCGCAAGTTGCGCTGGCCGGTGATGTCGAGTATCGGGACGTTTCATTTTTCTATTCGTCCGACCTACCGGTGTTGGATCGCGTGTCGTTTCATGCGCGGGCCGGAGAAACCGTCGCGCTGGTTGGTCCCACCGGGGCCGGGAAATCGACTCTCGTAAACCTGTTGGTGCGATTCTACGAGTTCGGCGACGG
The DNA here is from genome assembly GCA_049317665.1 of Terrimicrobiaceae bacterium. Lineage (GTDB taxonomy): Bacteria > Verrucomicrobiota > Verrucomicrobiia > Chthoniobacterales > Terrimicrobiaceae > JBBRHN01. The sequence continues at coordinate 21,737 of JBMOHW010000007.1, forward strand.
CGAGATTCTTTTGGATGGAGTTCCGCTCCGGAGCATTTCTCGCGAGCACCTGCGGGAGAACATCGCGGTAGTGACGCAGGAGAGCTTTCTTTTTAATGGAAGCACCGCGGAGAACTTGAGAGTCGGGAAAGCCGATGCGACCGATGACGAAATGTGGGAAGCTCTTCGCGCATCGAACGCGGTCGAGTTTGTTCGCCGGCTTCCCGAGGGCCTGCATACGCCGCTCGGCGAGCGTGGAATCAAGCTCAGCGTGGGCGAAAAACAACGGATTTCGATTGCGCGCGCCCTGTTGAAGAATCCGCCGATCCTGATCCTCGACGAGGCTACAGCGAGCGTGGATACGGCAACCGAGCGATTAATCCAGGAGGCTCTCGACCGCTTGATGGCGAACCGCACAAGCTTCGTCATCGCCCACCGACTCTCCACCGTCCGCCACGCCGACCAGATCCTCGTGCTCGAGCGCGGGAGAATCATCGAGCGCGGACGCCATGAGGAGTTGCTCGCCAAAGACGGGCTCTACGCCAAACTCTGCCGAAGTAGCTTAATGACGGTGACACCCTGAGGAGTCACTCCTCGCCGCGGAGCTCAAGGATCCGGCGGATTGTGTCCTCGATCAGGTTGTTCGGGCAGCTGGCACCGGCTGTAATACCGACGGTGAGGGATTCGGAGGCTGGCAGCCAGCCGGACGAGGTGGATTCCAGATTTTTATGGAGGTCGAAATGGCGGATTTCATTGGATGAAACGAGGCAGGAGGCATTGCGGATGAACCACGTTGGCAGCGTCTTTTCCCCGATTTCGACGAGGTGGGAGGTGTTCGAGCTGTTGTAGCCGCCGACGACGAGCAGGAGGTCGAGTGGGTCGTTGAGAAGGTGGAAGAGGGCGTCCTGGCGTTCCTGGGTGGCTCCGCAGATGGTATCGAAGAAGCGGAAGTTTTCCGCATCGCCTTGATCGCGCTGGGTGATCGCTTCCCGGAGTAGTTTCTGAATGGCTTCGGTTTCGCTGCGGAGCATGGTCGTCTGGTTGGCCACGCCAATGCGTTGAAGGTGAACTTGGGGATCGAATCCGGGGCTCGTGGCGCCAGCGAATCGAGAAAGAAACTCGGCAGGATCACCTCCGTGCAAGAGGAAGTCGGCGACGGTCGAGGCTTGGGCGAGGTCGAGGACGATCAGGTAATGCCCGGTGGCATCGGCTCCGAGGGCGCGTGAGGCCGTCGCCCGCGTTTCTTCGTGGGCGGATTTCCCGTGGATGATCGAGGTCACGTCCTCGGCGGCATTTTGACGCACACGCTTCCAAACGCTCATGACATCGCCGCATGTCGTGTCAACAATCTGACAGCCTAGAATTTTGACGGCCGCCACGGTGCTGACCTCCGCGCCGAAGGCCGGGACAATGACGACATCGTCGGAGGTGAGGTCTGCGAGTTCCGATTCCGACGGGCGGGCCGGGAGGGTGCGAATACCGAGGGCGGCAATCTGCGCATTGACGTCGGGGTTGTGGATGATCTCGCCGAGCAAAAAGATCCTTCGATCCGAGAAGACCTTGCCGGCGGCGTAGGCGAGATCGATCGCCCGCTCGACCCCGTAGCAAAAGCCGAATTGTTTCGCGAGTCGGAACGTGGTTTTTCCCGAGACGAAGACGCCGCCATTCGCCCGGATCTGCTCAACAAGGCTGCTGTGGTAGTGTCCCTCGACCTGTTCCTGAACGCGAGCCATGACATCCGGTGTTCGGAGATTGACGCGTGCTGCAGGCTTCGGATCGGTCGGGTTCATGCGGGTTGCCCGGATCGATTGTGCAAATCCGGATGCCTTGTCTGAAGGCGAAATCTCGGGGTTTGTCAAACGTCGCGTGAGAGAATCCCATGGTTGCAGAGACCAGATGGGTCGCTTAGGCTCCGCGGGATGTATCAAGAGCACGATTTCCACTACGCGATGGAGAACACCCGTGTCGTGGTCAGTCCGCAGAGTTCGATCGAGACGTTTGGAACAACGCGGTTCCAGTTTTCCCTGGTGACCGAGCTTCTGGATGAGGTGGGAGCGGTGCGGATTCGGGCCGGGCGGATCGAGGCCGAGCGTCCGCGGATCGTCGCTCCCCAGCACTTCAGCAAGCTTTTGCTCGACGGGTTTGGCGAGGAGGCGCGGGAGTATGCAGACTGGGTTGAGGGAAATCCCGAGGCTGTGAAGATCCTCCGCTACGGGTTCCAGCTTCGAAAGACTGATGTTTCGGAGAATATCGTGCGAGAGACGATGGAGTCGACCCTCGACCGGTTGTCGACCGAGTTCGAACGCAATGATGATCCGTGTTGTGCGCTGATCGCCGGGGTGGACGATGCGTGGGAGGTCTGCCTGTTAAAGTTTGCGATGGAGATGATCCAGAGATCGGCCGGGGCAAACGTCGCGGAGTGGAAGCGCCGGGGTTTGACCTGATTTCCTCGTTTTCAACCCGCCTCGCTCGGGGATAGACTAGATTGATACTCAAATGATTTGGAAAGTTTTGACCATCCTTGTGATTGTTGCCGCGATTCTCGGCGGCACGGGGTATTTTGTGAACGAATTCTATTTCAAGCCTCAGAAGCTCGATTTGCAGGAGAAGGTAGAGGCTGCACAGCCCGCTCCGACGCCGCCGCCGGATCCGAGCCTCGCGGCATTTGAGGCGCTTCGACCCTACCTCGAGGCCGACACGCCCGAAGCACAAACGGTGATTCGCGGGTTCTTGAAAGAGTATCCCGACTCCCCGCTGGCCAAGGCCGCCAGAGCCGCGCTAAGTCGGATCAACGGTGTCCTTGTTTTGTCGCCAACGCCCGGACCCGACAAGGTCACCTACACGGTTGTATCCGGGGATTCGCTCGTCAAGATCGCGTCAAAGTTCAAGACCGGAGCGGAGTTGATCTCGCGGGTGAATGGTTTGACGACGATCAACCTGAAGATCGGCCAGAATTTGGAGATCCCGCAACTTGATACTTCGCTCGTGATTGACCGGGCGGCATCGACCGTCACGGTAATGAATCGAGGCGAGTTTTTTCGCGAGTATCCCGTGCTGTCGTTGAAGATCCCGGCTTCGGGTTCCTCGGGACCCGTGCAAACCACGGTCAACGATCGTTTTATGCTCAAGGGTGCCAACCGCATTGCCTTTGGGTCGAAGGATTTCGAAGGGGGCGAGCGATGGATCCTGCTCGGCGCGGCGGGGCTGGTCATTCGATCGATGCCGGCTCCCGGCGCGGACGGCGTGACCCCTCCTGTGCCCCCGGGAATCGTTCTCGCCCCGACCGATGCCGCTGAGGTTTTTGTCCTCGTCAACCGGGGCACCCCCGTCACGATCCGATAAAGATATGAAAATTCTCCCACTAGAGTTTGAGAAGCCCCTTGTTGAGTTGGAAGACAGGCTGGCTGAGATTCAACAACGGCTCGATGAGAGCCGGATCGATCTGGATCCGGAAGTTCAGCGGATGCGGGACAAGATCGAGGCCACGCGAGTGGCGATCTACGGGAACCTGACTGCCTGGCAGCGAGTGCAGATCGCGCGGCATACGGCCCGCCCATTTTTCCTCGACTATGTTCGGATGATGTTTACCGACTTCGTCGAGTTGAAGGGGGACAGGCTCTTCGGAGACGACGCGTCCATGCCGGGGGGATTTGCAACGATCGATGGAATCAAGTGCGTCGTGATCGGACAGCAGAAAGGTCGCGACGTGAAAGAGAACCTCTTGAGAAACTTCGGCAGTCCGCACCCGGAAGGTTATCGCAAGGCTCTTCGCCTGATGCGACTCGCTGAAAAGTTCGGCATGCCAATCGTCTCCCTCATTGACACGCCCGGGGCCTATCCGGGAGTCGGTGCGGAAGAGCGGCATATCGCGGAGGCGATCGCCGTCAACATCCGGGAGATGATGGTCCTGCGCACACCGATTGTGGCCGTCGTGATTGGGGAAGGCGGATCCGGTGGCGCTTTGGGAATCGGGGTGGGGGATCGCGTGCTCATGTTGGAGAATGCCTACTACTCGGTCATCAGTCCCGAAGGTTGTGCGGCGATTCTCTGGAAACACCGTAAGCACGCCCCGGAGGCGGCAGAGGCGTTGAAGCTCAATGCCCGCGACTTGATGGAGATGGGTATTGTTGATGGCGTCGTGCCCGAGCCAGTCGGGGGTGCGCACCGGGATCCCGAGGCCGCTGCGGCAAATTTGAAGACAGCCGTGACATCCGCGCTTCGCGAGACCATCGGAGTCTCGCACGACAAGCTCGTTCGGGAGCGGTATGCGAAGTATCGGAAAATGGGGGTCTTCGAAGGATAGATGTTCGGTTCGCCCGTATCTCGTCTTCCGCGCCAACCATGAAGATCATCGACCGCTATGTCGGGATGGGTGTTCTCTGGACGACGTTTTTTGGCGTCGTGGTTTTGAGCTTGGTTCTTGTTCTGGGGAACATCTTCAAGGAACTGCTGGATCTTCTGATCAACAATCCGGACGTTCCCATTTCGACCGTATTGGCCTTCATGGCTCTGGTCCTTCCATTCTCCCTTACGTTTACCATTCCATGGGGATTTTTGACGGCACTTTTGTTGTTCTTTGGCCGGATCTCGGCCGATAACGAATTGATTGCTCTCAAGTCGAATGGCGTGAGTGTCCCGAGGCTGTGTGTGCCGGTTTTCGTTCTAGCGATTTCGCTCACGCTCGTTTGTTTTTGGATCAATATTGAGGTCGCGCCCAGAGCCGAGCAGGCAATGACCCGGGCGATTGTCGATATCGCGACGAGCAATCCAACATCGCTCTTCCAAGCCGACGAGGTGGTCGACAAATTCCCCGACCGCCGTGTGTATGTGGGTGGCAAAGATGGCGACAAGCTTCTCAATATCATCGTCTTTGAGATGAATGAGCTCGGGTATCCGCTGAAAATGGTTTTTGCCAAAGAGGGAGTTCTCACCCCCGACACTGGAAACTCCCGACTTCTCCTGCGCCTCTTCAACGCGCGCTTCGAACAACGGGATGAGAAGGATCCTCTCGACATATCAAAAATCCAGCAGGGTATCGTGATGGCCGAGGGGGTTTTTCCGATCTCGTTGGAAAAGTTTTTTGAGGAGTTCCAGAGTTCGCGGCGAATGAGTTCGTATACGCTTTTTGAACTGATCGATTTTATTGCGCAAGGAGCCGGCAAACGGGAAACCGAGGCCTTCGTCGAACTAAACAAACGGTTCTCGGCATCACTGGCTTGTGCGGCATTCGCCCTCATCGCCATCCCGCTCGGCATCACAACCCACCGGAAAGAAACGTCGGTCGGATTCGCGCTCAGTCTGGTGATCGCATTCACCTACTTTTTCTTCATCATCATGGCTGACACCTTCCGCAACAACGCCGCGGCGTATCCGTCGATTCTCATCTGGATCCCGAACGTCCTATTCTTCGGGCTCGGCAGCGTTCTCTTTGCCCGGCTTTCGAGAAGATAGGAGCTTGCGGTGCCAACCCGGGGGCGGGTTAGTTTTTCTTGTTTAATGCGGCAGTGAACCAATCCACCTGTGGGGCGGTCCCGCTGTGGCGCTGAACATCGCGGGCGGATCCTTCATTGCGGCGTTCACCGGGTTGAGCCCGGACAAAATCGACTTTGGTTTTCAGGGAGAGAGCGATGCGTTTCCGGGCGAGGTCAACTTCCTGCACGGTGACCTGCACTCGCTGGCCGACTTTGACGAAATCTGCTGGATCCTTCACGAACTGGTCGGCGAGTTGGCTGATGTGGACCAACCCGTCTTGGTGGACGCCAATATCGACGAAAGCGCCGAAGGCTGTAACGTTCGTCACAATACCGGGAAGTTTCATCCCTGGCTGGAGCTGGTCCATTTTCTCCACGCCCTCGGCAAACTCAAAGACTTCGAATTTTTTTCTCGGGTCCCGACCGGGTTTGGCGAGCTCTTGAAGAATGTCCTGAAGGGTGGGCAGGCCAACCTCGCCCGTCACGTATTTTCGTGGGTCGATCTTGGCGCGGAGGGCGTTGTTTACGAGGAGGTCGGAAATCCCACAGCCGAGATCCTGTGCTATTGTGCCGACGAGCGAGTAGCGCTCCGGATGAACTCCGCTTGCATCCAGCGGGTTTGAGCCGTCGCGGATGCGGAGGAATCCGGCGGCCTGCTCGAAGGCTTTCGGGCCGAGGCCGGACACCTTGAGGAGTTCGTCCCGGGAATGGAAGGGGCCGTTTTTATCGCGATGCTCAACGATGCTGGCTGCGGTCCGCGAATTGAGTCCGGCAACGTAGCCCAGCAGGTGCTTGCTGGCTGTGTTGAGCTCCACGCCGACATTATTGACACAGGATGTCACCGTATCATCGAGCGAGCGCCGCAGGGCGCTCTGATCCACGTCGTGCTGGTATTGGCCGACGCCAATGGATTTGGGATCGATTTTGACAAGTTCTGCGAGAGGGTCCATGAGGCGGCGTCCGATGGAAACGGCTCCGCGCACCGTCAGGTCGAGATCGGGAAATTCTTCCCGGGCGACATCCGAGGCCGAGTAGATTGAGGCGCCGGATTCATTGACAACGACGATGGGGATCGCACCCGGGAGGCGGCATTTCTTCACAAATGCCTCGGTCTCCCGCGATGCCGTGCCATTCCCAATCGCTACGGCTTCAATTTGGTATTTTTTTGTGACCGAGTGGAGAAACTCGGCTGCCTCGAGTTGCTCGCGGGCGCTTTTTTCCGGATAGATAACGTCGTGGTAGAGAAGCTTTGCCTGGCGGTCGAGGACGGCGACTTTGCAGCCGGTTCGAAAGCCGGGGTCGATGGCGAGAGTTGTTTTGCTTCCGAGCGGTGAGGCGAGGAGGAGCTCGCGGAGATTCTCAGCGAAGACCCGAATGGCTGCCTCGTCGGCTTTTTTCTTGTAGAACATGCGTGCCTCGGCCTCCATGGCAAAACCGAGGAGACGCTTGTAGGAATCTTCCACGGCCAACCGGACCTGTTGCGCGGAGGCATGTGTGCCGCGAACAAACTGCGAGAAAAGAATCGCGTGAGCGTCTTCCTCCGGGGGAGTGAGACGCGAGAAGAGAAACCCCTCGGCTTCCCCGCGGCGAATTGCAAGAATTCTGTGCGACGGTGCCGTTGCCGCTGGCTCGCTCCAGTCGAAATAGTCCTTGAACTTTGCGCCTTCCTCTTCTTTTCCAAACGCGACTTTGGATTTGATGACTCCCTTCGTGAGGTAAAGATCGCGAAGCTTGGCTCGCACGTCCGGATCGTCGTTGACCTGCTCGGCGAGGATGTCTCGGGCTCCGGCGAGGGCCGCTGCGACGTCGGGCACCTCTTTTTCAACGGACACATATGCGGCGGCATCGATCTCAGGGTTCGTTATCGGATCCTGGCGCCAAAGGATTTCGGCGAGCGGCTCGAGTCCGCGCTCACGGGCGATGGTCGCCTTCGTCCGCTTCTTCGGGCGAAATGGCAGGTAAATGTCTTCGAGGGCAGCGAGCGTTTCGGCGGCGACCACTTTGGACTTGAGGTCATCCGTGAGAAGCTGGCGCTCGCCAAGGGAGGCAAGGATGGACTCGCGGCGCTTGTCGAGTTCCGCGAGGTCGGCGAGGCGGTCGCGGATCTTGGCGATTTGCACCTCGTCGAGTTCACCAGTGCGCTCCTTCCGGTATCTGGCAATGAACGGCACTGTGCCGCCCTCTTCAAGCAAGACCGCCGTCGCGGCGACTTGTCGGGGCTGGAGGTTCAATTCCTGAGTGATCTTGACGATGTGGTGTTCGAGCATGGGTTGAAACAAGAGTTCGCCATGATGCGACAAGCGACACCGGTGTCAAACGCCGGGAGGGAGGAAAAGTTTCACCGGTTTCGGAGAAAAATATTGACCGGTAGGATGGATCCGCACGCCTTGGGGCAGAAGCGGACCAAGGCCGCCGTGATCATTGATCTCAGGCCGCGAGCACGTTCGCATCGGGCGTGGAGGGCAAACTTTTTTCGAGAGATTTTTTCTTGAGGATTCCGGGTCGGATGGCTGGCAGGATGTCGTCCATCTGACGAGCCACCACAAAGTCCCCGGGCGTGCAGAGGCCGCTGAGGAGGTCGATGAGGGGGTCCCAGAAGCCCAGCCCGGTGTGGTTCTGGCGGTTAAAAATGACGACGGGCTTTGCATCCATCAGTGGGTGCCTCTGGTGTTTGAATATCATCAGGGCGAGGAGCTCCTGCACCGTGCCCGCTCCACCGGGGAAAATGACGAAAGCGTCGGAGTTTTCGATCATGACTTCCATGCGGGTGTAAATGTCCGGGCGAAGCCAGAAGGCCGAGAGCCCGTCGGGGAGACCTTCAAGTTCAATGATGTGGGGGACGTTGGATCCCGCTGCCCAGCCGCCGGCGTCGACGGAACCTTTCACAACGGCGCCCATGATTCCCGAGCGACCTGCACCCGAAACGCAGCCGATTTTGTTCTCGGCGAGGATCCGCCCGAGCGCCTCGCCATCCGCGAGGTAACTGGGATCCTCGAGCGAGGCCGAGCAGAAGACACAGGCACTGCCGAGGTAATCGTCGGGGAGCGGAACGTCGACGACCGGCGGCTGGCTTTTGCCGATTTTGTGGCGTCCGGCGTCTGGTAGGTCTTGGGATTTTGCGATGGCCAGGGTCTGGATGACACCCTCCGGAGATTCAGCCGTTCGCAGGAAAGACTCGTAGTCTTGCTGGACGGTTCCCATTTTTTTCAGGTGCGAAAGCACAGCGAAGAGCGGATTCCATGAGCCATCTTCGTTGAGAATAATCGTCGGCTTTCCAGCGAGGTTGCGATCAAGGGTTTGAAAGCCCACGAAAATGGAAATCGCCTTGAACATGTCCTCGAGCGTTGCTCCGGGGGTGAAAACAAAAGCATCCGACTCGATGATCTTCTTCTCGATATTCGAGAGTGTGATCCGTTGGTCGCCATTCGAGTTATAGATATCCCACCCTCCGGCGAAGAGAAGGTAGAGGAGGCGGGCGCGTGAGGCGCGGTTCGGGTCGTCCGCGCCGAGCACGGTTCCGGAGAGTCTGATTTTTGGCATTTGCGATTTTTCTACGGTGGCACTGTAGCAAACTCCATGCCGTGATGCATGAGCTTCTTGCGGCCGGAGGATTTTTGCGTATGGACTCCCGAGACTTGGGCGATAGAGTGTTCCGTTCGCATGGAAGAAAAAATTCTCACGGTCGGCTTGCCATCAGGCAGCTTGATGGAGCCGACGATTTCGCTTTTTGCCAAAGCTGGATTTTCAATATCCGGATCGAGCCGTTCGTATCGTCCGGCGGTCGATGATCCGGAATTGAGGATCCGGTTGCTTCGTGCTCAGGAAATCAGCCGCTACATCGAACATGGGTATCTGGATTGTGGGATCACGGGCCGGGATTGGATGGAGGAAAACGCCTCAAATGTCCGCGAGGTGGCATCCTTGGCCTACAGCAAAGTGAGTGCCGCACCGACGCGCTGGGTGCTGGTCGTGCCCGAGGATTCTCCGATCCGGAGCGTGGCCGACCTTGAGGGCAAACGCGTGGCAACCGAGGCGGTGGGTATCACCAAACGGTTCTTCGAGCAGTCCGGCGTGCGTGCCGAGATCGAATTTTCCTGGGGGGCGACCGAGGTGAAAGTCCCGGATCTCGTGGATGCGATTGTGGACATCACCGAGACGGGATCGTCCCTGCGCGCGAACAAGCTGCGGATCGTGGCCACGCTCATGGAGTCTTATCCCGCGCTGTTCGCCGGGCATGGGGCCTGGGAGGATCCATGGAAGAAGGCGAAGATCGAGCAGGTCGCCCTTTTGCTCCGCGCGGCCTTGGCGGCGCGAGACATGGTTGGGCTGAAAATGAATCTGCCTGAAAAAAGCTTGAAGAATTTGCTTGAGACCCTGCCGTCTTTACGAAATCCTACAGTTTCGCCCCTGGCGCAACCTGGATGGGTCGCCATCGAGACGGTAATCGAAGAGAAAGTCGTCCGCGAAATCGTCCCAACGCTCAAAGCGCTGGGAGCGGAGGGGATCATCGAGTATCCGCTCAACAAAGTTGTCTATTAGCCGCCGTCCCGAATACCCATGGGTTCACTAAAAAAGAAGAGAAAAGCGAAAATTGCGAAACACAAGCGCCGCAAGCGCATGAAAGAGAACCGCCATAAAAAGCGGTTGCGCTACAAGTCGTAAGGCTTTTCCGCGGGCGCCGGTCGGAAGGCTGGCGCGGACCGTCAACGATGTTTTCGGCTCGAGTGTCGAATCGCGGGCTTGTTTTTGCCCGGGAATCTTGCCAGAGAATCGTGGTGTTCCGAAATCTTTCCTGCCTCCCGCTCATCGCGTCCGCCGCATTGTTTTTCGGCGGATGCGCCACGCGCGGGACTACCCGGGACGTCAATCCGGAGGCCGCTTCGACTCCGAAGGCTGAATCGCTGCCGCCGGTAAATGCGGCTTCCAAGCCGTCCCGTCCTGCGCGATCCCAATCCACGGAGTCTCCGCGACCGCCGCAGCAGACTGCGACGCCCGTCTCGCTTCCTCCGGCGATGAGCGCATCGGTTGCGCAGCGAACGGCTGCTGAGATTCGCGGAAGGTATTCGATCTCCATTCCCAGCGCCGACGTGCTTCTGGTGAGGAGGACAGATGTCGAAATTCAACCTTCCGCGCTTTTTGAGGAAGCAATTGCCCTCGGTCGTGTCCGTAGCCGTTTAAAGGGGAGTGCGGATTTGCCGGCGGATATTGCTGACCAGTCTCGGATTAGCGATGGGACGGTGACGATTCCCTTCGGGACAAATACGAGTCCGGACCGTGCGGCCGAAGCGATTTCGATGGTGCTGGCCGTGGACGGTGTCCAGCGTGTGCGCGCTGTATTTTCGAACTCCCGCTGACTACCAGAGTCTCTCGGCGATGGCGTAAGCCAGAGGGATCCCAATGATGAGATTGAAAGGAAACGTGACGCCGAGGGCCAGCGCTACATACACGCTGGGGTTGGCCTCGGGCACGGCGGAGCGGAATGCGGCCGGCACGGCAATGTAAGAGCCGCTACCCATCAGGAGAGCGAAAAGCACGGCGTCGCCCTCGGAAAGACCCAGGAGTTTTGCGATCAGAAGACCGCTCCCGCCCGCGACAATCGGGAAGGCCAGTGCGAAGAAAATCGCAAACAATCCCGAGGCCTTGAGGTCGGCGATTCGGCGCGCGGCGACGATACCGAGGTCGAGGAGAAAGAAGCAGAGCATCCCGGGAAACAGCGAACTCACGAAGGGCTTGAGCGACTCGGCGCCGGACTCGGGCGTGACGAGTCCAATGAAAAGACTTCCGAGAAGGACGAGCACGGATTTGTTGGCGAGGCACTCGTGCACGACGCTGGCCCAAGAGAGATCCGGGGCGCGGGTGCCGTCCGCCCGACGCCGAGCCAAGACCAGCCCGGAAAGAATCGCCGGGCTCTCCATCAGTGCGAGGGCCGCAACCATGTATCCGCCAAACGGCATCCCGCGCGCATTCAGATACGCCGCCGCCGTCATGAATGTCACGGCGCTTACCGAGCCATAGGTTGCCGCGATCGCCGCCGAGTTCACGACATTGAATCGTCGGCGCACAATCGGGAAGACGATCAGCGGCAGGAGGAACGAAGCGGCCACGGCGGCAAGCAGGGGGATGACGACGGACATTGACCAAACCGTGTGTTGGAGCTCGACTCCGCCTTTGAATCCGAGGGCAAAGAGGAGGTAGAGAGACAGAATTTTCAGGACCGATTCCGGGATCTCCAGATCTGATCGGACGGCGACCGCCAGCGCACCGAGCAAAAAGAACAAAATCGCCGGCTGCAAAAGATACTCCAATGGGCTCATTGAGGAAGGATTTACAGACTTCGCCGCCGCAAGGAAAGGGCGAACCGATGAGGGATGTGGCCTTGATGTTTCGCCAGAATGGCCGATGGTCCAGCCATGAAGTTTGTGTTCGGTTTGTTTGTCGCGCTGAGTTTAATTGCCTGTTCCACCATGCCAAAGAAGCCGCCACTCCGCACCGTGGATCACGTGAACCTGCCGCGCTTCATGGGCGACTGGTATGTGATTGGGATGATTCCGTGGTTTGTCGAAAAAGACAACGTGGGGACCATGGATGTCTATACGGCGAGAGAAGATGGGCGCATCGATGTCCGATATGTCTTCCACAAGAAATCCCTCGATGCGCCACGACAGGAGATGAAAGCCGTTGGGAAAATCGTGAATTCTAAGACGAATGCCGAATGGGCGATCCAGTTTATCTGGCCCTTTTGGGCACCCTATCTCGTCATTGATCTGAGCGAGGATTATCGCCACACGGTGATCGGTCATCCCTCGCGGGATCTGGTCTGGATCATGAGCCGGGATCCTGTGATGGCGGAGGGGGATTACGACGCAATCGTCCAGCGCCTGGCCGGGCAAGGCTACGACACGTCGCGTATCGTCCGTGTGCCACAGCGGTCGACGAAGTAGTCGTCAACGGATTGATTAATGTGACGGAAACGTCACTTGCGAATCCGGACCGTAGGGGATAAACCTGCGTCGCAATGCCGATCATGGGAGACGAAGAGGGATTGGTGGGCGGACGCTATACGATCGAGCGATGGCTCGGCAAGGGTGGTGTCGGCGAGGTTTTTCTCGCCCACGATACCCAACTCGCGCGCTGGGTGGCGATTAAGAGAGTCCATCTGGAGACCGGCGAGACCGTGCTCCGCGGGAGTGCGGCCATGCTGGAGGCGAAGCACCTAGCGAGCCTCCAGCATCCCAACATCGTGACCGTGTATGATCTTTTGAAACACAATAGCGATGTGCTCGTTGTGATGGAGTTTGTGAATGGGCAGACGCTTGAGGAGATCGAGTCTCCGTTGACGATGGACGACTTCGCGAAGGTGGCTCGCCAGTCTCTTGAGGGACTCGCCGCCGCGCACACTCTGGGCCTCATCCACCGAGACATCAAATCGGCCAACATCATGCTGGCGAGTCTCCCGACCGGGGAGTTTCAGGTAAAGATTCTGGATTTCGGACTCGCGAAAGTCATCGATCAGCCATCGTTGCAGACAACTGACCTGACCGGAAGCCTGCTCGGTTCGATCTTCACGATGGCACCCGAACAACTTGAGCAACGACCGATTGATGCGCGGACGGACCTCTATTCGCTCGGGTGTGTGTTGTATCGTGCGTTGACCCGGCGGGATCCGTTTCAGGGTGAGACCGTCGCGGCGGTGATGGCCGCGCATCTCCAGCATCGTTACGAGCCCTTGGTCCGGCTGCGGCCCGATCTTTCGCCGAAGGTGTGTGCATGGGTTGAGAGGCTTTTCGCGTGGGATCCCGATGATCGCCCGTCGAGTTCGTCGCAGGCGGGCGTTGAGTTTCAGGAGTGCCTTCGACGCCCGGCTGCTCAGCGGGTCGCTATCGGGCCGGTGTCCGGACCGGCGAAGCCTGTGGCTAAAAGACGCTCCGGGCTTTTGTGGATCGTGGCCGCCGGGGTTCTCGGATTGCTTGTTGTTTTAGGCGTCACGTTTTTCGCGAAGGTGAATCCGGAGATGCCCGCCGCGGTGGAAACTCCCACTCCCGCCGCCAAAGTCCGGACGATGAGCTTTGGGGATCGTGAGGAAATTCTGGCCAAGACGGGTCAGGCGGTCGTCATGGAAGGGGTCATCGGACGGGTCGGCGAGAACAAGGCTGGGACGATTCGGTATTTGAACTTCGAGGGAGGAAAGCGTGGGGATCTGGCGCTCGTGTTCTTTCTGAAAAATGGGAATACAACATTTTCGATGGAGCGGCTGGGGGAGTTCGTCGGCCAACGCGTGAGCGTCGCGGGAACAGTCTCGGAGTATCAGGGCAACCCCCAGATCGAGATTGCCGATCTTTCGCAGATCACCGTGATGCCGCCGTCGCGTCCGTGAGTAATACTTGATTGAAAAGCGGCAAATCGGTGTATTCTGCCGAATCCCAACCCTCCCGGCACACCGGCCCGAGGTGGATTACGTTTCATCATGGAGCCTCCCAAACTGGACGACCTCGACGCTTCCGACGACATCGCGTTGATGCTTCGCGTGAAGAGTGGAGACGAGGCGGCCTTCCAGGAACTCGTCGAGCGTCATCAGCATCGGATTGTCGGAACGGTTGCGAAAATGCTCGGAACGGATGGCGATGCCGAGGATATCGCGCAGCAGGTTTTTGTTCGCGTCTGGCAAAGTGCGCCGAGGTATGAACCGGGCGCGAAGTTGACAACCTGGCTTTTGACGATCACTCGGAACCTTGTTTTCAACGAGATGCGGCGACGTCGTCGCTCACGCCTTGTCGCCATGGAATCCGAGGACGATCAGCGGAGATTCGAGGAATTTGCAGACGCCGAGGCGAGGCCGGCCGCCGATCTGGCCGGCGAGGCCGAGCTTCAAGCGGCAATCACTCGCGAGATCGCTGCCTTGCCCGAGGCTCAGCGGATGGCTGTGATCCTGAGGCGATTCGAAGAAATGCCGTATGAGGAGATCGCCAAAGTGCTCGAGACGAGTGTCCCTGCCGTGAAGAGCCTTCTGTTCCGAGCGAGGACGGAACTCAAGATCCGGCTTGCCGACTTTCTTTCGTGAACCTGGCCATCCGGCGTGTCTCCGCGTGGTTATGGAGAAAATGACGCAGGATTTTTCTTGAGCGAGTGTGTTTCGCCGGACATTTCTCCGGGGTGACGGTCTTTTTCGTAATTGCTGTGTATGCCTATCTTCTCGGATCCATTCCGAGCGGTTACCTTGCCGGCCGGCTTCGCGGTATCGACTTGCGTAAAGAGGGGAGTGGAAACATTGGGGCAACGAATGCCCTGCGTGTCCTGGGTAAGAGGCTCGGGTATTGGGTGTTGGCGGCCGATCTCCTGAAGGGCTGGCTGGCTGTGATGGGCGCATTTTTGATTGCCCGGCAACAGGGCGGGGCCTCGGAGCAGTTCGTTGTGAACTGCGGGGTCCTCGCTGCGGCCTTGGTCGTGATCGGACACAGCTTTCCGGTATGGTTGGGATTTCAGGGCGGCAAGGGAATCGCCACGTCGGCCGGAGTGATGCTGGCATTGTTTCCACCGTTCGTTTTCGGTTTCGGTCTGGCTGTTTGGGTGGTTCTCTTCTTCTCAACCCGATACGTTTCCGTTGCCTCGCTCGGGGCGGCTGTCGCGCTCCCGACCTCGGCTGTCTTTCTCATGATTTTGGGTCAGTGTGATCCGGTGCGCGCGGTGATTGCAGGGATCATGTGTGGGCTTGCGATCTGGCGGCATAAAGACAATATCGGGCGCTTGGTGGCCGGAACCGAGAAGCGGTTCGAGCGCAAGCCCAAGGTCGAGTCCTGAATCATGTTCAAAAAAGTCAGCATCATTGGTGGAGGAAGTTGGGGCACGGCCCTCGCTGTGCTTCTCGCCGAACACCGTGGTCAGGTGCGGCTGTGGGCGCATAACCCCGAGATCGTTCAGGAGCTTGTCTCCCATCGGATGAACACGGCGTATCTGCCGGGTGTGCGGCTTCCGCCAAATGTCTATGCGACCGGGGATTTGTCCGAGACGCTGGATGCGGACCTTGTGGTTTTCGTGACGCCATCCAAGGCCACGCGCGAAGTCGCCACGAATCTGGGAAAACTGTCACCGAAAGAGGGGCTGGTGGTTGTTTCCTGCACCAAAGGGATGGAGCACGGGTCCGGCAAGCTGATGAGCCAGGTCATCGAGGAGTGTGTGCCCGGGTGCCGTCCGGCGGTTCTTTCCGGCCCAAATCTTGCCGTCGAGGTCGCGCAGCGCATCCCGGCGGCTGGCGTCGTCGGCTGTGCTCACGCCGACCTCGTCGAGCCCTTGCAACGCGTTTTTTCGTTCCCCAGTTTTCGTGCCTACACAAGCGATGATGTGATGGGAATTCAGCTTGGTGGGGCTTTGAAGAACATCTTCGCCATCGCGGCCGGAGTGTCCGATGGATTCAACATGGGAGACAATGCCAAGGCCGGGCTCGTCACGCGCTCGCTGGCCGAGATGGTTCGCTTGGGAGTCGCGTTGGGCGGGAGGAAGGAAACATTTTTTGGACTGAGCGGGGTGGGGGATCTGATGGTGACATGCTTCAGTCCACATGGACGGAACAGAATGTTTGGAGAGCGGCTCGGTCGAGGGGAGTCTCCGAGCGAGATCGAGTCCTCCATGAAAATGGTGGCCGAAGGTGTGCCGACGGCGCTCAGTGCGTGGCAGTGTGCTCAGCGGCACGGAATCGAAGCGCCCGTGACCGCGCAGATCCACGCCGTGCTCTATGAGGGCAAGGCTCCGCATGAAGCCATGTGGGAGTTGCTCGGGCGCCCGCCAAAAGCCGAGGCCGACAAGGTTCCGGCTTGATTTTCCCATGAGAATCGGACTCGTCCGCAGAGGGCACTCGGCCACTGGCGGCGCCGAGGCTTACCTCCTCCGGTTCGCAGCGGAAGCCAAGCGGATCGGGCATTTCCCGGTATTGATCACGACGAACGATTGGCCGGACGACCGTTGGGTCGGGGGGGAGATCATCCGGATCGATGGGCGGACGCCCGGGGAGTTTGCCAATGCGTTTCGGGCAACCGAGACTCACTGCGATGTGCACCTGAGTCTCGAACGGGTGCCCGGGTGCGAGGTCTTTCGGGCCGGCGACGGCGTGCATGCCGCTTGGTTGGGCCGTCGTGCGGCCTTCGAACCGTTTTGGAAACGCGCGACCCGATGGATGAATCGGAAGCACGGGGAGATAATGAGGCTTGAGCGGGATGTCTTTAACCCCGATGCGACGCAGTCGATCATTGCGAACTCCCGCATGGTCCGTGACGAGATCATCGAGCGGTTTTCCTTCCCCGCCGAAAGGATCCACGTTGTCTACAACGGGCTTACGGCGCTTGTGCCTGTCGTAGACCGTGAGGCGGCGAGGAAAGCTTATGGCATCGAGGAGGGAACGTTCTGCGCGCTCTTTGTGGGGAGCGGTTGGGAGCGGAAGGGACTGCGGACCGCGATCGATGCTGTGGAGATGTGTGAAGACACGTCGCTGCTCGTCGCAGGCCGTGGACCTGCGGATCTGCATCGCGCAGATTCGGTTTCGTTTGTCGGACCCGTTTCCGATCTTGCCGGTCTCTTCTCGGCGGCGGATGTCTTTATCCTGCCCACTTGGTATGACCCGTTCTCCAACGCCTGCCTCGAGGCACTCGCTTCGGGATTACCCGTGCTCACGACGCGGGCCAACGGATTTTCTGAGATCATCACGCCCGGTGTGCATGGGGATATCCTCGATGCGGGCGATGCCCTTGCGTTTGCGGAGTCGATGGATCGATGGAAGGTGGCGGGGCGCGATCCGGCATCCGCTGAGTTGCGCCGATCTCGTGCGGCTGAGTTCTCGATCGAGCGCAATACTCGCGAGACCCTCGCCATTTTGGAATCTGTTCGCTAGGGACAGTCGGATTGCGAGGAACTCATGACATCGCCGCGACGAGACGTTTCATTTTCTCCGTGGAGATATGATAGTCATCGTTATGTGGCCGAGGGGCCGAGCCGATGATTGGTTCGCCGAGAAGATACCCAAAGTGGAGTGGGAGTTGGGTGCCGAATGCCCACGTAAAGACGTTCACGGCTGACGACGCGTAGGTTTCGATAAAGCGTGTTCCCGGTTTGCAAAAGACCGCCGCCGAGTTTCCAGATCCCATCGGCCCAATGACAAAATCGGCCTCGGCAAAGAGACCGACTTGCTCATCGACCGTATGGCTCTCGAGCACGACCCGGGTGAAGCCCTCGGGGGCGAGGGCCGCGAAGAGATCGTCCTCGTTGGCAATCCGTCGCGCCGCGGCGTTGGCGCGGGAGATAAAGATCCGCTGGCCAGCAACGGGAACGGATTTTGCGAACGGCAGGAACTTTTCCTGAAGCCACTCGCAAACCCAGCGCGGGTAGTTGCCGGTGAGTCCGACGACGGAGGGCGCAAAGAGATTCTCGGCTTCGATGTGGGGTGTTTCTTCGGAGGAGATCCACTTCTCGCGCGGAATCCCGAGCATCTCGAGCATTCGGGATTGGTAGCGCTTGCGTGTGCCATTGAGAAAAAAGCCATCGAAGTCATTGAGGTCGAATCCGGCTTTTTCTATGACGGCCAGTCGGGGAAGAACATCGAATAGCCAGTGACCAAATGCCTGGCCGGATGGCGCGGCGAGCGATGCGACCCGGCCGGCGATCCGCTTCGGTCGCCCGAGGTAGGTTTGCTTGATGATTGCGAAGTCGCGCCAATCCTTGCGGAACTCCGGCGACAGCTCACTGAGGAGCGTATTGTCCTCCGATACAATGCTACCCGCATCGCCCCACACCCGCCCGCCGGGGATTTCGGCAACGAAAGTCGCCGGGGACATCCTTTTCGATTCGCGAAGAAATTCCGGATGGAGTTCGTCCTCCAAATGAATCGGGGACGGTGTCCGCAATAGGAGCTCGCTCCGGTGGGCCGGGAATGTTCGGATGGGAGTCGCGGGAACTCTTTCCTGATAACCCTTCACGGTGTTCTCACATCGGGCAGGAATCGGAAACCCGTTTGCGCCGAGACGAGCCACGGCTTTCACCACGCCCACCCGTCCGCCAACCGGCAGGGCTCTGAGGAAACCGCGGTAAATTTTCGACAGCTTGATAATGAATTCGGTGGTAGGGAAATGTCTTGGGGCGGTCAAGTCTTCGGGCGTCCGCGACGATCGTGATCTGAGGAGTTGTCGTAGGGAAGCGAACGTGAGAGATATTTGGGATCTGCGCCTCCGCCCGGCGATAAGACCTGACCAATGATTCCCTTTCGCAACCTCGCCGAGACCCGCACCCCGGACGGTTCACGCTTTTCTCTGCATGAGCACGATGGGCAATATTTTCTGAAGCTCAATGGTCGCCAGCTCATGGGCTCGAACTCCACCGTCTCCGAGATCCTCCTCGCAGATTTCGCCTGCAAATTTCGCAAGCCGATTGATGCCCCTCGCGTGCTCATTGGGGGCCTGGGGCTGGGGTTCAGTCTCAAGCGGGTTTTGGAGGTGACCGGGCCGAAAGCGCTCGTGCTGGTCGCAGAACTCCTTCCCGACGTGGTGGCATGGAATCGCGAGTTTTTGATGGGACTCAACGGGCGACTTCTCGACGACCCCCGGGTGAAGGTTTTCACCGGGGATGTTTTTGATTGCATCAAGAGGTCTCCGAGCGGCTTCGATGCGATTTTGCTTGATGTGGACAATGGGCCGACGTCTTTCGTGCAGGCCAAAAACTCCCGGCTCTACACCAGTAACGGTCTGTCGCTGATCCATCGGGCCTTGCGAGGCCGTGGGCGGGTTGCGTTTTGGTCGGCCGAGCGCGAACCCGCCTTTCTGTCCCATCTGAAACGGGCCGGGTTTGAGGCAGAGGAGTTCGAGGCCAAGTCGCACGAGAGGGCCAAGCGTGCGGCCCATCGAATCTATCTGGGCGAAGTGCCGGAATAGCGCCATGCCGTCGGAGTCCGTGAATGAAGATGTGGCTGCCCGGCTCTGCGCCGCCTGCGGAATGTGCTGCGATGGGGTGATGTTTCACAGCATGTTACTGCAGCCAGGGGACTCTGCGCGGGAGCTCGCGGCACTCGGGCTCAAGGTCAAACGGCGAAAAGCCGGCGCTTTCATTCCGCAGCCCTGCACGGCTCATCAGGGATCGTGTTGTTCGATTTACGAACGTCGCCCCATTCGCTGCCGCGTGTTTGTTTGTCGACAACTCATCTACGTCGGGTCGGGAAAGATCGGTGAGCCCGAAGCCCGCGAGAAAATCGATCGGGCGCGAGCGCTGACGACCCGCGTGCAAGCGATCCTGCGCGAGGTCGGCGACGAGCGCGAGCACAAGGCTCTGGCCGCGCGGTGTGCGATGGCCCTCACGCCGCCGTTCGAATCCGGTCCGGACGCCGTCCGGCGGCGCGAGGACCTTGCGGCTGCCATGAGCGAGCTCGAGGCATTTCTAGCTCAGGAATTCCGGAATCCTGAGGAGCCGGAGTCGCACTGACCATGCCAATCGTCGAGTGTTCGGGCTATCGTCCGCCGCCAGGGTTCGCGAACGGCCACGTGCAAACGATTTTCCCCGCGCTATTCCGGCGTGTGCCGCCAGTGACAGCCGAGCGCGAGCGACTGACTTTGGATGATGGAGATTTTCTGGATCTCGATTGGAGCCGGACCCCGAACACGGATCGGATCGCGATCCTCACCCACGGCCTCGAGGGTGATTCAAAGAACTCCTGTATTCAGGGCATGGCAGTAGCCCTTCGTAGGGCTGGGTGGGACGTGCTGGCTTGGAACTTTCGTGGGTGTAGTGGCGAGCCCAATCGTCTGCTCCGTTCATATCACAGCGGTGCCACCGAGGACCTGCAGGCGGTCGTGAGTCGTGCGCTGGAGATCCCCGAATACCAACGCATTTCGTTTGTCGGATTCAGTCTCGGCGGAAACATGTTGCTCAAATACCTCGGCGATTTGGCTGGCGACGTGGATCCCCGGATTCATCGAGCCGTGGCATTCTCCGTGCCGTGCGATCTGGCATCAAGCTCGCGGCAGCTCGAGAAAATGACAAACCGACTCTACATGCTGCGATTCCTGCGAACGCTTCGCGAGAAGATTCGTGACAAGATCCGACGCTTTCCGGGATCGATCCACGATGTCGGGCTCGACCGGATGAGGACGTTCAAGGAATTCGACGGAGCCTACACTGCGCCGATGCATGGATTTTCCAGTGCGGAAGATTACTGGGAGCGGGCGAGCTGCAAACCGGTTCTAACGGCGATCTCGGTTCCGACCTTGTT
Source organism: Terrimicrobiaceae bacterium (assembly GCA_049317665.1). Lineage (GTDB taxonomy): Bacteria > Verrucomicrobiota > Verrucomicrobiia > Chthoniobacterales > Terrimicrobiaceae > JBBRHN01. The sequence goes on from JBMOHW010000007.1 coordinate 42,422, forward strand.
GGTTAATGCCAAGAACGATCCTTTTCTTCCCGAAGAGTGTTTTCCCGTGGAGGCGGCGAGGGCGAACCCGAATTTCTTTTTCGAAAGCCCGGCTAGCGGTGGCCACGCTGGCTTTGTCTCCTTCGATCCTTCGGGCCAGTATTGGTCAGAGACGCGCGTCGTGGAGTTTCTCGGCTAAGACTACACTCCCGCGACGGTAAAGCCCTCGCCCCCGAAAAACGCGCGGACTTTCGCCGGTTGGTCACCTTGAAGCTCGATCTCGCGCTCATGGACGGTTCCCCCGCAGCCACAGTGTTGGCGCGCCTTGCGAGCGATTTCGGCAATCTCCGAATCCAAAATGCGCGGGTCGAAGTCCGATATGATCACAACCGTCTTGCCGCCCCGGTGCGCTTTCTCCCGGCGGAGGACAACCCGGCCGCGACGGAGCGGACGAGCCGGTGGCACTGGCTCGACGGGTGCTGCGGGAAGTCCGGCGATATCCAGTGCGGCGAATGGCGACTGGAGGCCTTGCTGCGGCGTTGATATCGGGATGCGCGATGACTTCATGAGCCACTGTTTTCAATGATTCGGCGGCGGCGACAAGAACGAAGATTGACGTTTCCTGTGGTGAGTGAACGATGTGTTTATGAACGATGTCCTGATCGTCGGAGCGGGGCCGGTCGGCCTGACCATGGCGCTGGCGTGTCAGCAGCAGGGAATGGCGTTTCGCCTCATCGAGAAACTTCCGGAACCGTCGGGACTGTCGAAGGCACTGGCTGTCTGGAGTGCGGTGCTCGAGATGCTCGACGGGCTCGGGGTGGCCGGGGGATTTTTGGGACGTGGAATCGTGGCCAAGGGAGTCAAGATTTCGCGTGGGCGTCAGTGTTTGATCGAGATTCCCGCCGGGCTTGGTGTGGACAGCCCGTTTCCTCAAATGGTGCTCCTTCCGCAGTCGGAGAGCGAGCAGATCCTCTGGGAGGCTCTGGAGGCGGGCGGGGGAAAAATCGAGCGTGGGGCGGAGTTGGCCGGACTCGTGCCGTCGGAGAACGGGGTCGCGGTCAAGATCCGGCATCCGGATGGGCAGGTCGAAGACCGGGAGTTTCGTTGGGTCGTGGCCTGCGACGGGGCGCACAGCACGGTGCGGCACCTGATTGGTGCGCAGTTTGAGGGGGACGCGATGGAGGATCCGTTTGTGCTTTGCGATGCGCGGATCGAAGGAGAAATCGAGCCGGCCCGGGCTCAAATATTTTGGTCCAGCAAGGGGCTCTTGGCCGTCTTTCCCGTTCTGCGTGGGGTGTGGCGGGTGATTGGCACACGGTCCGACCGGGACGCCGATACGGAGCCGACGCTTGAGGAGATGCAGGCCATTCTCGACGAACGCGGCCCCGGAGGCTGGACGCTGCACGATCCGACGTGGCTCTCGCTCTTCCGCATCAGCGAGCGGATGGCGACCTCGTTCCGACACGGGAGGGTCCTGCTAGCCGGTGATGCGGCGCACATTCACAGCCCGGCCGGAGGGCAGGGCATGAATACGGGAATGCAAGATGCATTCAACCTCGCATGGAAGTTGTCCGTCCTGGCATCGGGATACGGAGACGAGGATGCGGTGCTCGACAGTTATCATTCCGAGCGCGCCCCAGTGGCTGCCCGGGTGCTGGCGGAGTCCGGGCGAATGATCCGCTCGAACTACATAAAAAATCCCATCGCCCAGATCGTGCGCGATAACGTGGTCCGGATGGCGTCCCATTCGGCAAAGATAAAAAAGACGATGGCGCTCAAGCTCTCTGGACTTGATCTTCACTATCCGACCGGGACTTTTGTTGCCGATGATCAGGCTTGGGAGGAAGACTGGCGTCCTTATGGATTCGCTCCCGGATGGCGTCCGCGGGACGTTTCGGTTTATCGATCGAGAGAACCGATTTCGCTTTTCGCCACGTGGCATCCGCCGCTTTTCACGTTGCTGATGTTTTCCGGTCGCCGGCCGATTTATCGCGATATGGACCGATTGTCAGCGGTCGAGCTTGTCGCGGAGGGCTGGGGTAAGTTGGTGCGAACTGTGCGCGTGTGGTGCGGAGACGAACCTCCGCCCGGTGACTGGCTTCTCGATCCCGATGGATCGGCCCACCGCAAATTCGGCGTCGAGCTCCCGGCTTTCTACCTGATCCGGCCCGACCAATATGTTGCGCTGCGGAGTCAGCCGGCTGAGGCCGGGGTGCTTCAGGATTGGTTGGCGCGGAGCCTGCCGGGCGAGGGAAACCCGGAGGGTTGTTAGGCGGCTGGAAATCCTTTCGGTTCGTCCTGTTCTGGCCTAAAGAATGGGAATGGTCCCATCGGAAACACTGCAAAAGCCGGTCATGGATTTTGCGTCCCGGGATTTCCCGGTTCTCGATGAGAGCCTGACGGTTGGCGAGGCGATCGAACGCGTGAGAGCTCGAGGCCTTCGGGATAAGATCATCTATTTTTATGTGATCGAGGATGACGGCAGGCTGGTGGGTGTTTTGCCGACCCGGCGGCTCCTGACTGAGTCTGTCGAGACGCAGGTGTCGGACGCGATGATCCGGCGGGTGGTCGCGATTCCCGAGCGGGCCACATTGCTCGAGGCGTGTGAGTTTTTCGTGCTGCACAAGTTTTTGGCGTTTCCCGTTGTCGATGAGGGCGGGAGGATCGTCGGTGTCGTCGATGTGAGCGTTTTCACCAGCGAGGTTCTTGATCTGGCCGAGCGGGAGCAAATGGACGATCTCTTCCAGTCCTTGGGATTTCGTGCCTCCGAGTTGCGGAGCGCTTCGCCGCTGCGGGCGTTCCGACTGAGGTTTCCGTGGTTGCTGGCGACGATTGCGGGCGGAACGGTCTGCGCGATTTTGGCGGGCGCTTTCGCGGAGACGCTCGAGCAGCGCATCGTGCTGGCCTTTTTTTTAACGATGGTGCTGGGATTGGGGGAGAGCGTGAGTGCGCAGTCGGTCGCCGTGACTCTCCAAGCAATGCACCGGAGCAAGCCGACCTGGGCCTGGTTGTTTGCGGCGGTGCGGAAGGAGTTCGCGACCGCCGTCCTGCTGGGGGCGGCGTGCGGGGGGCTCGTGGCTGGCATCGTTGTTCTGTGGAGAGGGGATACGCTTGCGGCGCTGTCGATTGGGCTCAGTATTTGGCTGTCAATGATTACGGCTTGCCTCCTCGGTGTCGTGATTCCCGCAGGATCCCGCTCGCTGCGGTGGGATCCGCGAATTGCCGCCGGACCGCTCACGTTGGCTCTGGCTGACGTCGGCACTCTGGCTCTTTATTTTACACTGGCCAAGTGGCTGCTGGGTGCGCTATAGTTTTTGGTTCTATTTCAACAATCCCATGAAAACAAAATCATCCGCCAAACCCCGCGCCAAAGCTTCGCTGGAGCGTGGCAAAGTCATGAACGGGGCGGAAATCCTCGTCGAATGCTTGGAGCGTGAGGGCGTCGAGGTGATTTTTGCGTATCCCGGCGGATGCTCAATGCCGCTGCATCAGGCTCTCACGCAGACAAAAAAGATCCGCACGATCCTTCCGCGCCATGAACAGGGCGGCGTTTTTGCTGCCGAAGGGTATGCACGAGTCACCGGGAAGGCTGGCGTGTGTATGGCGACGTCCGGACCCGGGGCAACGAATCTCGTGACAGGCATCGCGGATGCTTACATGGACTCGATTCCACTCGTGGCCATCACTGGTCAAGTCCCTCAGGAAATGATCGGGCGCGGCGCGTTTCAGGAGACCGATGTTTTCGGCATGACGCTTCCGATGGTGAAGCACAGTTACCTGGTGTGGGACATCAACGAAATCCCGCGGATCGTCAAAGAAGCGTTTTACATCGCCCAATCCGGTCGTCCAGGCCCCGTGCTGATCGACGTTCCGAAAAATATCCAGAACCAAACCACGCAGCCCATCTTTCCGAAGACGGTGAATCTCCGCGGATACAATCCAGACAAGCGGGCAGACGAGGTTGCGTTGCATGAGCTTATCGGGATGATTGGCGGCGCCAAAAAGCCCATGATCTATTGCGGCGGCGGTGTGATGTCCGGGGCGGCCTCGGCCGAATTGCTAGAGTTCGCGGAGCGGACCCAAATCCCTGTAGCCACGACTCTGATGGGGATCGGGTCGTTTCCGGAGAATCACCCCCTGTCGCTCAAGTGGCTCGGGATGCACGGCACGGTTTATGCCAATAACGCTGTTAATGAAGCCGACCTCCTGCTTGCGATCGGTGTGCGGTTTGACGACCGGGTGACCGGTAAAGTCGAGAAGTTTTGCGAGCACGGAACGATCGTTCACATCGACATCGACAACTCGGAGATCAACAAAAACAAGCTCGTCCGCCTGCCCATCTTGAGCGACCTCAAATTCGCACTCGGTCGGCTGAACAAGCTTCTCGAGCAGGCGGGACAGAAACGCCAGCCGAAGAACCAGACGCGCTTTCCGGATTGGTATCGGCAGATCAACAAGTGGCGTGCCGCCCATCCGCTGAGCTTCAAAGATACGCCCGATGCGATCCAGCCACAGCACGTGATCAAGTTGCTATTCGAGATGACCAAGGGCGACGCGATCATCACGACGGGCGTGGGCCAGCATCAGATGTGGGCCGGGCAATTCTATGATTTCACGAAGCCCCGGACATTCATCACCTCGGCCGGACTCGGTTCGATGGGGTTTGGCTACCCAGCAGCGATGGGTGCGAAGGTCGCACGTCCTGACAAGCAGGTCGTCGACATCGATGGCGATGGATCGTTTCTAATGAACGTCCAAGAGCTGGCCACTGCGCATGTCGAGGGCATCGCTGCCAAGGCGATCATTCTTAACAACCAACATCTCGGGATGGTGGTGCAGTGGGAAGATCGCTTCCATGGCGGAAACCGCGGACACACGTTTCTCGGGGACCCGAAAAATCTGAAGCGCATCTACCCGGACTACGTCCAGCTCTGCAAGGGCTTCGGCGTGACCTGCGAGCGAGTCATCGACAAAAAAGACCTGCCAGCGGCGATGAAGCGCATGCTGGACTCCGACGAGGCTTATGTGCTCGACGTGATGACCCCCTACACCGAGCACGTGCTTCCGATGATCCCTTCCGGGAAGACCTACAAGGACATTATCACCGAGTAGCCTCGCGCAGGCGTTTCCGCCCGGTGGCCCTCAATGTAGCGCCGCCGGCGAGGCGAGAGCCGATTGCGAGCCGGTGAATTTTGCTTTTTGTTCGTCGCGTTTGACGCATCAACCGACGAGGGCATTTTCAATCAGGCTACGATGGCGGAGGTCGTGAGTGAGGACTTCGGCATCGTAGTGGAACTGACGCGACTGGATCGTGCTCATGAAAGGGAGTGGGAGAAGACTTTGGCGAGATGCATGCTCCGGACGGGCATTCCCTTTCGGTCGAGGAGACCTTGGATTTGAATCAGGCAGCTCGAATCGTTGGGGATGAAAAGATCGGCGTTCTGGCGGGGTTGGGCGCTCAGGCGTAACGGGCCTAGACACGGCCATTCGCGGAGGCGACACGACTTCCCCATTCGAGCAACTCGGCGGAGCAGTCGTCACGATCCAGGGCGCATTCGATCAAGACTGGACCACGGTGGGCGGTGGCTTTGGAAATGGCCTCAGCCAGTTCGCCAGCGGTCGTGGCCCGCAGGCCGAGTCCGTTACCGTCGCCAGCATTGAAGACGTCCATCAGCCCGGCGTAGTCCCAGTTTTTGATGTTATTGTAGGGACCATCATGAATTTCCACTTCGATGGTGTATCCACGGTTATTAAAGAGGAAAATGATTGGGGTGGCCCCGTGGCGGATCATGGTGGAGACTTCCTGAGCGGTGAGCTGGAACGATCCGTCGCCGATGAGTGCGATCGTCCGGCGGCCCGCGGCGGCACCGAGTGAAACCCCGAGCGTGGCCCCGGTCGCCCATCCGATCGAACCATACTGCATCTGGAAAAAATAACGGGAACCAGCTGGGAGGTGCAGTTTTTGTCCGTTGAACCATGAATCTCCCGTTTCGACGACGACATCCGTTTCGGGCGTGTGCAGGTCCTGGATTTGGCGTCGCACTTCCTTGAGCGCGAGGGGCACGCTTTCGGCAGCAGGGATGGGAGTGGCAACAGGCTCCTCT
>JBMOHW010000008.1:0-38565 GCA_049317665.1 Terrimicrobiaceae bacterium
GATCGAGTCGTCACCAACAGCTACGACACCATGAACACCGTCATCCGGGAATGCCGCAAGCGGGGCTATACGCGGATGGGGGTGGCGCTCATGCAGGTTGTGGATGAGCGCAACGAGGGGTTGCTCTGCGCCGCCTACTCCCTCGCCTGCGAACGCGACCACGGGATGGCCCCTCTGGCCCCGCTGCTCATCCCAAAGTGGGATGCCAAAGCCTTTCGGGCGTGGTTCAAGCGGGAGAAGCCGCAGGTGGTGATCTCCTCCAACTTCCTGCTCCCTCATATCGAAGAGAGCCTCAGGCAATTGAAACTGCAGGTGTCGGACCAAGTCGGATTGGTGAATTTGAACCTCCTGCCGACGCACCAGAACTATAGCGGAGTTTGCCAGGATGCGCCAGCGATCGGGGCGATGGCGGCGCGCCTGGTGATCGAAAAACTCAACCACAACGAACGGGGCATCCCATCGGCGCGAATGACGGTGCTGACCGACGGATACTGGATTGAAGGCCAGCCCCTCAAGAAAGCGAATAAAGGGACAGGGCGCCGCCGATTTGCTCGATGACGGACTTCAGGAATCTCTGGGCGATTTTCCAAGGGGGCAGACAAGTTTTTGAAATGGCTTGAATTAAGCATTTTTTATGGAATCATGCATTTATGCCGATTACCATTAAAAATGAGGAGGTGGAGCGGTTGGTGCGCGAGGTGGCCAGGGAGGAGCAGACGAGCCTGACCGAAGCAATACACTCCGCGCTCAAGCTGCAACTTGCCCAGCGCCGCGGCAAGCGCAGGCAACCCGCACTGCAGGAGATTTTGCTGAATATCAGTGCCCGCTGCTCCGCGTTGCCCGATCTGGACAATCGATCTGCCGACGAGATTCTCGGTTACGACGATACCGGAGTCCCCCGCCATGGTTGTTGATACCTCGGCACTGATTGCCCTGCTTCTTGGTGAACCCGAAGCGGAGCGTTGCGCCCAAATTCTCGCGGCAAACCCCGCGTTTTCGATTTCTTCATTCTCCGTTCTCGAGACCAGCATGGTGCTCGCGGCCCGCAAGGGTTCAGCCGCCACCCGGGAACTCGATTTGCTGCTCCACCGGGCTGATGCGAGGGTGGTTCCTCTAACCGCGGAGCTGGGCGAGTCCGCGCGAGATGCCTGGGAACGTTTCGGAATAGGCCAGCATCCCGCCGGGCTGAATATCGGGGACTGCTGTTCCTACGCCTTGAGTCAATCCCTGGGTGAGCCGCTGCTTTTCAAAGGCAACAATTTCGACCAAACGGATCTCCAGTCGATTTCGTTGTAAAATGGCTCTGCGCCCCGCACTGGCAGAGCCGCCGCGATTCCGAATGCGGTATCAGTTGCATAGTCGGAAATCTTGATCGAAACTCCCCGCGCGATGAAAAGAGGATTCGATTGGTAAACATGCGACGTTACGTTCTAGCTCTTGTGCTTCTGATGGCCGGTGCGTCCGTATCGACGGCTTTGGATTTCACCTCCCTCGAGACCGTTCCGGTCCAAGAGAACGGACGAAAAAAGCCGTTCCTGGTTTTCGCCAACGAGAGCATGCTCAGCCTCACCGGGCGGAAGTCTGTCAAGAAAGACGACGTCTCTCTCCCGGCGATCGATGCGGTTGTTTCTCTGTGGCTGGCTCCGAGCGGATGGGAGAAAACGCCGCTGATCCTCGTCAATCACAAGAAGCTCAAGGAGGCCGTCGGCCTCGATCCCAAGCGCAAACTCTACAGCTACGACGAGATCGCCGCGAATACCGCCCTCCTGACGATGCTCGAAGAGGTATCGGCCATGCGGGCTAAGAACCCGAAAGCAAAGCTCGATCCCGTTCGCAAAGCGGCGGCCGACATCGGAATGCGTCTTGCTGTTTTCGAGGGATTGATTTCGGGTCGCTCCGTGACGGTCCTTCCGACGGGAGCCGCCGCCTGGAGTCCGCTCCAAGCAGGCGATCCCGCACGCCAACAACTCCGCGCCGCCCTTGCCGCCAATGACCAGACGGCCTGGCAGGCGGGCATCGATTTGCTCAAAAAAGAACAAGCGGCGGAGAATCCCCGGTTTCAAGCCGATGCGGGTAAGATCGCCGTGGAGACATTTTACCAGAAGTTGCACCCGTTCCGATGGGCGTGGATTCTTTACCTCGGTGCCGGAATCTGCGGCTTGGCCCTCGTCGGAAAATATTCGCGCGTCGGTTATCTCGCGGCGTGGACGCTCGCCGTCGCGGGATTTGCCATGCAGATTCTAGGCTTCGTCCTACGAATCATCGTGTCGGGTCGTCCGCCGGTGACGAACATGTATGAGACGGTCGTGTGGGTGGCCTTCGGGACGATTTTCTTCGCGCTCATCTTCGAGGCCATCTACCGGTGCCGCTATTTCCTCCTCGGAGCCGTGCCCGTGGCCGTGGTTTCGCTCATCCTCGCCGACACCCAGCCCATGATCCTCGATCGCTCGATTGATCCGCTCGTCCCGGTCCTCAATGACAATTTTTGGCTCACGACCCACGTGCTGACGATCACCATCAGCTATGCGGCATTTGCCCTCGCGCTGGGTGTCGCCCACATCGCCTTGGGGAAGGTGATATTCGGCGTTAAACCCTCTGCGGCTCTTTACAACTACATCTACCGTGCGCTTCAGGTCGGCGTGCTCCTGCTCGCCATTGGAACCGTTTTGGGAGCCGTCTGGGCGAACTACTCATGGGGTCGCTTCTGGGATTGGGATCCGAAGGAAACCTGGGCACTCATCGCCCTGCTCGGATATCTCTTCGTGCTCCACGGTCGCATCGCCGGAAAATGGGGCGGCTTCGGTCTGGCCGTGGGATCCGTGCTCGGATTCCAATCCATCATCATGGCGTGGTATGGGGTGAACTTCGTCCTCGGCGTCGGACTGCACAGCTACGGTTTTGGCACTGGCGGACTCCCCGCTGCCGTTGGTTTCGTCCTTGCGGAACTCGTCTTTGTAGCCATCGCTGTCATCCGGCAACACAAACGAAAGCCAGTGCCCGCGCTGGCTTAGCTCTCCTCGCGCTGACGCCGGGTTAGCCAAAGGGCAACCACAAAAATCAGCAGCAGCAGAGTGCCAAGGGCGGCACCGAAGGGCTGATTTCGACCCGAGGTGAATTGCTTGAAAATCACCTCACCGATTGTCGGATTCGCCCCGCCGCCCATGAGCGTTGTGATAGCAAACATCGCAATCGACGGGATGAATACCAAGAGCGCGCCCGCCGTGATGCCCGGGCTTGTTAGCGGGATGATTACCTGCGCGAAGGCTCGCGTCGGCCCGGCTCCGAGATCATACGCCGCTTCGATCATCGCCCCGTCGAGCCTCTCGACACTGGTATAAATCGGCAGGATCATGAAGGGCAGGAAGTTGTAGACCAGGCCGAGCACGATCGCGAAGGGCGTGTAAAGAAATGTCACCGGTTCCGCAAAAAGGCCCGATCCCACAAGAAGACTGTTCACCAACCCATCCCGGCTCAGAATCGTGATCCACGCATACGTCCGGATCAGAAAACTCGTCCAGAACGGAACCATCACGAGCATCAGCAAAATCCCGCGCCATCGCTCGGGCGCGCGACCGATGAAGTAGGCTGCCGGATACCCGATTGCCATGCAGATGATCGTCGTGAGAAAGGCATACCAGACCGATACGAGCAGGACTTTCAGCCAGACCCAGTCGAACGCCCGGATGTAGTTCTCGAATGAAAAATTGTAAACGACCCGGCCGAGGGCGTCCCGCTCGGCAAAGCTCACGACCACCAGCATGATCGTGGGGACGATCACGAAAAGAACCAGCCAGATCAACAGTGGAGCCAGCACCAGCCAGGCCGCGAGACCGGGCTTGCGGCGGAATCCATTCGAGGAATCCGCCGCTCCGACTGATGCTGCCACGGCGGCCATTTTGTGCTACTCGACTTTCAACGAGGTCACCATCTCGTCGATTTTCGAGGCCTGTTGACCGATGTCTTCGAATGTTTGCATTTTGGCGAGTTCCTCAGCCGATGGGAAGCTGGCGACATTCGCCCTCTGCTCCGGCGTGAGAAGTTCGCGCGCGGCGAGATTCGGGTTCAGATAAGGAAACGCGTCGGAGATCTGCTTGCTGATGTCCGGGCGCAGGATGAAGTTCATGAACGCTTGGGCATTTTCCGGATGTTTGGCCGTTTTGGGAATGGCCAGGCTATCGATGAAAAGGTGGGTGCCCTCGGTTGGGATGATCCATTTAAATTTCTTGTTCTCGTTCAGTAGGATCGCGCCTTCGCCGCCCCACACCACGCCGATGGCGACATCGCCGTTGAGGAGAGCGGTCTTCGGACTATCAGAGTCGTAGACTTTGATGAGTGGCAGCCACTTGGCGAGAAGCGGTTTCACCTTGGCGAGATTCTCGTCGCTCACTTCGTTGACCGGGATGCCCTGCGAGAGCAGCCCCCAGGAGACGATCTCCCGCGCGTCATCAAGGACGACAATATTGCCCTTGTTTTTGTCCTGGAAGACGTCGTTGAAACTCTTGATCTCATCCTTGACGACCTCGGTGTTGACCACGATCCCGACCGTCCCCGCCATGAAAGGCACGCTGAACTTATTGCCCGGATCAAAGCTCATGTTCAGGAACGTCGGATCGACATTCTTGAGGTTCGGGATGCTCGCGAGATCCAAAGGTCGGAGGAGTCCCTCCTTAACCAAGGCTCCGACCACATACTCGCTGGGCTGGATGATGTCGTAGGTGCCCCCGCCGGCGAGCAACTTCGCGAGCATTTCTTCGTTCGAGGCATAATTCTCAACCGAGACCGCCAAGCCCGTCTCTTTGCTGAATTGGTCTATGACCGATTGCGGGATGTATTCCGACCAACAGAAAATGTTCAGCTTCCGCGATTCCGTGCTGCCGGTTGGGGCTGTGGCGGGAGCCGGTTCAGAAGCTTTCGAGGATTCCGTGGGTTGCGGTTCCGGGGCTTTCCCGCAGCCGGCCAGCGCGAACGCGGCCAGAGCGGACAGTAGGGCGTGGGTTTTTTTCATTTGGATTTTCTTTTGACGAAGACCTCGCTCAGGACAACCACGAGGATTGTCCCGACGATAAACAGTGTGCTCAAAGCATTCAACTGGGGATTCAGCCCGACTTTGGCCATGCCGTAAACTTTCAGCGGGAGCGTCTGGGTTTGTGCGCCGGTGGTGAAGACGGTGACGATGTATTCGTCGAGCGAGAGCGTGAACGCCATCAGCGCACCCGACACGATGGCCGGCATGAGATACGGAACAATCACTTTCCAAAACGCCTGGACCGGAGTCGCCCCGAGGTCCATCGCCGCCTCTTCCAGAAACGGATCGATCCCGTGCAGACGGGCTTGGACGCCGACGAGCACAAACGGAAAACAGAACGTCGTATGCGCAATGATCAATGTCGTAAAGCCGAGCGGAATGTTCAACAGCTGGACGAAAAGCACGAGCAGGCTCACACCCATCAGGACCTCCGGCATCACCATCGGAATAAAAATCAAAAGCCCGATCGCGCGCTGAAATGGGAACCGATACCGATAGAGCATCCACGCGCCAATCGTCCCGAGCAATGTTGCCAGCACCGTCGTCGCGCAGGCGACAATCAGGCTGTTTTGAAACGCCACGATCAGCGTTTTGTTGGTGAAGAGCGCCTCATACCACTTTGTGCTGAAGCCTTCCCAGCGGATGTTCAGTCGCGACGAGTTGAATGAAAAGACCACCAGCAGCGCGATGGGAATGTAGAGGAAGGCAAAAACCCCCGCCGTCCATACTCCGAAGAAACACGACTGAAGTCGAGGCCCGCTCAGCCATCGGCGAGCATCGCGCAGTTTGAACGGAAACAACGACGAGGCGACCGCCGACATGCGCACCTGTCTAGCAGCTTCCATGCCGCCCGTCTAGGACCCGTGCAGAGAATTGCCCGACCGCAAATCAGAATTCTCCTTGACGATCGGTCGAACCTGAACAAACTTGGACTCGATCTTATCAAGAGTGGCAGAGGGACTGGCCCGATGAAGCCACGGCAACCGCCGGATTCAGATTTCTTGTTTTCAAGAAAATTGAAGCCCGGGTCCAGGTGCCAAATCCAGCTCCGGAAGACACGCGAGTGTCGGTCGGGGAAAAGATGAGAAAAGGCATTTTCGTTAATCGGTGGTGTCTTGTCGCTCGTCCACTCTTGGTCGGATCACCCAAAATCCATGAGCCATTCACAGACATTTTTCTCGAACCTGAAGTGCCGCGAGTGCGGACGCCTCTACCCAAAGGAAGCGATTCACATTTGCGAGTTTGATTTTGGCCCGCTCGAGGCCGCCTACGATTACGATTTGATTGCCCGGCACATTAACCGCGAGGTTATCGCCTCCCGCCCGCAGACGATGTGGCGCTACCGCGAATTGCTGCCCATCGACGGCGAGCCAACGGTCGGGCAACAGGTCGGCTTCACCCCACTCGTGCGCGCCGACCGCCTGGCGGCCAAGCTCGGCGTCGAGGAACTTTATATCAAAAACGACACGGTCAACTACCCGACGCTCTCGTTCAAAGACCGCGTGGTATCCGTCGCCCTGAGCCGCGCCCGGGAACTGGGCTTCGAGATTGTCGCATGTGCCTCCACCGGGAATCTCGCAAACTCCGTCGCCGCCAATGCGGCAGCCGCGGGCCTGACCAGCTATGTGCTCATCCCCGCCGATCTCGAGCGCAGCAAAGTCGTGGGCTCGCTCGTTTACGGCACTCAGGTGATCGGAATCCACGGCGCCTACGATCAGGTCAACCGCCTGTGTTCCGAGATCGCCGGCAAGTATGGCTGGGGTTTTGTCAACGTGAACCTCCGCCCGTATTATGCTGAGGGATCGAAGTCCATGGGCTTTGAAATCGCCGAGCAGCTCGGCTGGAAGTTGCCCCGCCACACGGTGATCCCAATGGCCAGCGGCTCGCTGCTCACGAAGATTCACAAGGCTTACAATGAATTCATCCGCGTCGGCATTTTGGACGAACAAACGTTTTCCGTCCACGGTGCGCAGGCGTCCGGATGTTCGCCGATTGCTTCCGCCAAGAAAAAGGCGACGGATATCGTCAAGCCGGTCCCGAACCCGCAGACGATCGTCAAGTCGCTCGCCATCGGAACTCCCGCCGACGGCTACTACGCGCTCCGCAGCATGAATGAAACCGGCGGTAGTGCCGAGGATTGCACGGATGAGGAAGTCATCGAGGGCATCCGGCAACTCGCCGAATACGCTGGCATTTTTGCCGAAACCGCCGGCGGTGTCACCGTCGCCTGTGCGCGCAAGCTTATCGAATCCGGAAAAATCCCACGCAATGAAAGCATCGTCCTCTGTATCACCGGCCACGGCCTGAAGACCCAGGAGGCCATTCACGGTCAATGTGGGGAGGCCCGACTCATCAACCCGAGCCTCCGGGAATTCGAGGCCCTCATCGCCAACGACAACATTCAACAACCAACGACAAGCCCAGCCTAATTATGCCCACCCAAGTCCGCATCCCCGCACCCCTCCGCAAGCTCACCAACGACCAGGAAGTCGTCCCCGCCGAGGGCGCAACCATTTCCGAGGTCCTCACCAACCTCGACTCCAGCTTCCCGGGCCTCATCGACCGCATCTGCGACGAACAGGGAAATGTCCGCCGCTTCGTCAATATCTTCGTCAACGATGAAGACATCCGCTTCCTCCAAGAAAAGGCCACGACCGTCAAAGCCGGCGACGAGATTAGCATCGTCCCAGCCATCGCCGGGGGCTAGAGCCCGACATTTTGGCGGAGGGGGTCGGATTGCCCGCTGCGCAGGCTTTCCGGGAGTGGCTTAGCTTTTTTTGATGCCCTTCCTCGCAAGCTCGGAGGGGGTGGGATTGACTGCTGCGCAGGCTTTCCATATGAGGCTTCGCTTATGCCGATACCCTCCTCGCAAAGACTCGGAGGGGGTGGGATTATCCTGCCTGCGGCAGGCTCTGCGAGAGTCGCGCTTCGCGCAAGGTAATGGACGCTACCGCGTGGGCAGTCGAACTTCGTTCTCATCCCACGGAAAGGGTTTTGATCTCGCTTCGCTCGTTTGGCGGAGGGGGTGGGATTCGAACCCACGGGGCCTTTCGGCCCTCCGGTTTTCAAGACCGGTGCAATAGACCACTCTACCACCCCTCCCTGAGAATGCGTTCGGAAGAAGACGCCCTGCAAGGAGAGTGGGCTGATTAGGGGTGGGATTCAAGCAAATCCGTGCGCGACGCCTCTTGACTTGCGGGGCGGTCTGAGCGTTGTTTTGTCAGACGAATGTGTGGAATTGCCGGAATCATCAACGCCCGTGAGGCGGTCGATCCGGCCACCCTGTCGCGATTCGTCGATTCCCTTCAGCATCGCGGGCCGGATGGTCGGGGCCTTTGGACGGACGGACCGGTGGGGCTGGCGCATCGGCGGTTGGCGATATTTGACACGGCGGCGAGGGCGAGCTGCCCGATGGAATATCGGGGTCGCGATGGGCGGAGATTTTTCATCACCTTCAACGGCGCTGTTTACAATTTTGTCGAGCTACGGCTGGAACTGAAGGCCCTCGGCCACCGATTCCGGACGACGGGCGATACCGAGGTGATCGTCGCGGCATTTTCCGAGTGGGGACCGCAATGCCTGAGGAGGTTTAATGGCATGTGGGCGTTTGCCATTTGGGACATCGATCTGCGGCAACTTTTTCTCGCCCGCGATCGTTTCGGGATCAAGCCCCTCCTCTATGTCCAGACGCCGGACTTTTTCGCCTTTGCGTCCGAACTCAAAGCGTTTGGTGCTCTCGAGGGTTTTCGTGCGGAGATGGACCGCGAGAGTGCCATTATTTCGCTGGGTGAGGTTTTTGCGCTGGAGGCGGGCGAGCGAACGCTGACAAAAGGTGTCCGCAGCCTCCCGGCTGGTCATTTTGCTTGGTTCGAAGCGGGTGCGCTTCGCAAGGAACGGTGGTGGAACACGGCGGACGAGTTGCCGGAGGTGCCGGTCGCTTTTGAAGACCAAGTCGCTGAGTATCGGAGAATTCTCGACGATGCGATCCGATTGCGACTACGCAGTGATGTGCCCGTGGCGACGAGTCTGAGCGGCGGATTTGATTCAACCGCGGTCCTCTGTGGCGTCGCCCGACTCGGTCGGCAACATGTGGAGCGAAGTGCGCCGGATTTCCCAAAGGCATTCACCGCGATTTTTCCGGGTTCGGCGAACGACGAATCCGACTCGGCCCGGATCGCTGCAAGGTATGCTCGAGTCGAGCTTGTTGAGGCGGATTTCCAAGCCTGCGATCCCCTGGACGATATCGAGAATGTGCTCCGCGACTTCGAGGGATTCTATCTCACCCTCCCGACTCCGATCTGGCGGATTTATCGCGAGATCCGCCGCGGTGGGGCTCTGGTCTCACTCGATGGTCATGGAGTGGACGAAGCGATTGGAGCCTACAAACAGTCAGCATTTGCGGTTTTTCACGATGCCCCGTCGATGTGGACAAGCCCGTCGGAAACCTGGCGAAGGCTTGAGACGTTTGCGCAGAGCCCGACCGATCCTGCTGGCAAAATCCCAGCTGGCTGGCCGTCGGCGTATCGGGCCGCTTGGACAGATCATCCTTCGTTGCGTTTTGCCCGCTCCGCCGCACGGCCTTTTCAACGATTTTGGGAGAAGAGCCAGCGGCGACGTGGGTTGGTGGCCCCGCGGCACTTTCTTCGGAAAGACGCCCGTCAATCCGTCCGCTCCGCCGACTTCCCCGCCGCAACGGATACCGACCGCTTGCCCGGCCCGACGGATGCGCTCAACAACGAACTTTACACGATGTTTCACCGAACGATCCTGCCGACGCTTCTTCGCAACTACGACCGGATGTCGATGGCCCACGGGGTCGAGGTTCGGATGCCATTCATGGACTGGCGTCTCGTGGCCTATTCGTTCGCTCTCCCGTCGTCCGCGAAGATTGGCGGCTTGGAGACAAAACATGTTGCCCGGGAGGCGATGCGTCATCTCATGCCGGAGGAAATCCGTTCGTCGCGAGTAAAGATTGGTTTCAACGCCCCGATGTCCGATCTGATGGAGTCGCGGTTCCGCGATTTCGTCGAATCCGTGATCCCGGCAGATCATGATATCATCCACATTCCCCTGCTCCGGCGAACGATCCGAGCTTGCGCTACGGCTGGGAAATGGGGTGAAAACGCACCGAGGATCTGGCGAACCGCGCATTTTCTGTGGTTTGAGAATAACTTCCACCGCTCGGCCCGCTAGGCGATTATCCGCAACTATTGACCGACCCCGGGGTTGGATGGATCTCAGCTTATGAACCGTCAAAAAATCCTGCTTGCCATTGTTGTCGTTCTCGCGGCGGTCGGCATCGTTCGATTCTTTTGGCCCGACGGCACGATCACGGTGAATTTCAAGGATGCCCCGCTTTCTAAAGTCATCGCCGAAGTTGAGCGTCAGGGCGGTATTGACATTGTGACCAATGTCCCTCCGGAGACACCCGTCACCCTCCAACTTCGCCAAGCTCCGTTGATCCTCGCACTGGAAACGCTCTCTGTTCGCGTGGACGGCGAACTTCGCCCGTCGATCATTGCAGCACCGACGCGCTCGAAAACTCGCGAGGCGATTTCGCTCTTCGAAGCCGGCACACGATCTCCCGACTGGGAGGTTTCGTGGTCTCGGGGTGGCCCAATCGCCGTCGCTGCGAATCCCATCGACCCTCGCAAGCTGCCCGTCGTCTTCGAGGCGGTCGAGCCAAACGACCTCCTAGCCGCCATTCGACAAATCTCAGCGAAGTCCGGCCTCCTGATCGCGGTTCCGAAGGATTGGAACCCCGCCGTCGCGGCACCGAGAGGCCCGGAAGCCGCCGCGAAAATGGTTCGTAATGTTACCAAGGGAGTCCGGGGAGACTCCGTCGAGGTCTTTGTCATCGCGGCTCCCGACCGCAACGCTTCGAACGGCCCGCGAACGGGTCCCGACGATGGACCTGGACGGTGGGACCGCGGGGGCGACCGATCTGGAATGAACCCGGCTTGGATGGCCGCCCGCGCCGAGGCGACGATCGCCCAACTTCCGCCGGAAGAACGTCCAGCAGCCCAAGCGGAATATGATGCGATGCGCGCCATCTGGCAGGAAGTCGCCGCGCTGCCTGCGGAGCAACGTCGCGAGAAAATGGGGGAGATTTTTAGCCGCCCGGAGGTTCAGGAGCGCATGGAGGAACGCATGGCTGCGCGCGACGCTCTCCAATCGCCCGAGCAACGCGCCCAGCGATACGAGCGGTATATCAAGAGGAAGGCCGCGGCCCAGCAGGCGAAAAAGTGAGGCCGCTCGCGCACATCTGCAGCCGTGCCTTTACGCTGATCGAATTGATCGCCGTCATCGCAATCATCGGAATGCTCGTGACCTTGATCGCCCCCCAATATGGCCAAATGATCGATCGGGCCAATAGCGTCGCCTGCTCGGCCAACCTTCGCCAGATCGGGGTTGCTGTGAACCTGTATGTGAACGACAACGAGCAAAAGTTTCCTTACATCAACAATCCCCGAAACCCCGTCTACACAGACCCGGCGGAGATTCCCGAGGGAGTCACCCCCGTGACGATGGCCGAGGCTTTTGGACCCTACGAGATTTCGGGCAAAAGTCTGCGCTGTCCTTCCGACGTGGCTTGGAACAACCGCTTCGCGTCCGAGGGAACGAGCTATGAATGGCGTCCGCTTCTCGATGGCGAAGAGAAGGTGAATCCCGAAATCTTTACCCGGCGCGGCACGGTTCGCATCGTCAGACTCTCGCGGATGCGCCTCGTCTTCGATGTCGATTCCGTCCACAAAGGCCGCCCGAACACGCTCTTCGCAGACGGCAGTGTGCGAATGGTTCAGTGAGGCCATCGCTCAGAGCCGCCGACGAGAATTGGAAAATTTGATCGCCGTAGCGATGGACTTCCTTCTAGTGTTCGCGCGCTGGAGAGCGATCCCATGAGCTGGAAATTTGATTTTCTCATTGTCGGAGCCGGATATTCCGGACTCGTCTTCGCCGAGCGAGCGGCCACCCAGCTCGGGCGAACCTCCCTCATTGTCGAGAAGCGCCCTCATTTCGGAGGCAACGCGCAGGACGAATACGACGACCACGGAGTCCTCGTTCACAAATACGGTCCGCATTATTTTCGCACGAACTCCCCGAAGATCCGCGAGTATCTCTCGCAATTTACCGAGTGGCACCCGGTCCCCTACCAAATCCTCTCCTACTCGCAGGGCCGGTATTGGAAATTTCCGATCAACCTGAATACGTTTGAGCAGATCGTCGGGCGGAGCGCGACGGAGGAGGAGTTCAAGGATTGGCTCGAGGCGAACCGCGTCCCGATTGAGAATCCCCAGAACTCCGAGGAAGTCATCATTTCCCAGGTCGGGTGGGACCTCTACGAAAAGTTCTTTAAAGGCTACACGCTCAAGCAATGGAAGCGGCATCCGAAGGACCTCGACGCCTCGGTTTGTGGACGCATCCCGATCCGGACGAACCGCGATGACCGCTATCTCCGCGAGGAATTCCAAGCTCTCCCGAAAGCCGGCTACCACAAGATGTTTGAGCGCATGATCCGGGCCTGCGGCGACAAGGTTCGACTTTTGCTCAACACCGACTACCGCGATATCCTGCCGCATGTTTCCTACCGTCACATGGTTTATACCGGGCCGATCGACGAGTATTTCGACAACTGTTTCGGTCCCCTGCCTTACCGCTCGCTCCGGTTCGAGAACGAGTCGTTCACCGGGGAGCAACTCGCGGATCGCGCCGAGATGGCCGGCGCCCCCGGCTTCTGGCAACCCGCCATGCAGGTGAACTATCCGAATGATGAGGAGTTCACGCGCATCGTGGAGATCAAACACGCCACCGGCCAAGCCACGTCGAACACAACCATTGTGCGCGAGTATCCCGATGATTACGGCCCCGGCAAGGAAGCCTACTACCCGATTCCAGCCCCCGATGCCGCCGCCCTCTATAAAAAATATGAAGCGCGGGCGCTCGCCGTGACGAACGTCTCATTCATTGGCCGCTTGGCAACGTATCGATATTACAACATGGACCAGGTTGTCGGTATGACCCTTGCGGAATTCGAGCGCCGGAGACCTGAGTTCGAGGCGTTCGCCTCTTGAGATTTCTCGAGCAGGCTAGGTCGACGCTACGTAGGGTCGGACCATTTTTGAAGGATCGACGACGCGGTCGAACTCCTCCTCAGTCACGAAGCCGAGCTGAAGAGCGGCGGCCTTGAGAGTTAGGTCGTGGTCCATCGCGTAGTGGACGATCTTCGAGGATTTGTCGTAGCCGATCATCGGCGCGAGCGCCGTCACGAGCATGAGCGAACGATCGACGTATTCGGCGATTCTCTTAAGATTCGGCTCCGTTCCCTCGACGAGGTATCTCCGAAAATTCGTGCAGCCATCAGTGAGGATTGTGATCGATTGGGTGCTATTGAAAATGATCAGCGGCTTGTAGACGTTCATTTCGAGGTATCCGCTGGTGTCCGCCTGCCCCTGTGAGAGGTGGCGATCCAAGCGGAAACGCTTTCATAGAAAGAAAGCTGGCAAAGGACAGTTTCGAGAACAATGCATTTCAAGGATCTCCTCCGCGGGTCCGGCGGAGTCTCCGGCGGACTCTTTGCCCAACAACGTGCGCAAGCGTGGCTCGATGCCGGAGGCATTGCCAGTCCGCGCGGTCGTGAGTTCGCGCTCGAAATTCACCGGGAATTCGTCGCCCGCAATCTCTCGCCCGGCGGCGCCGCGGACCTTCTCGCCGGAACCATCTTCCTGCATCACGTAACCGCCCGGACCTCTGTTACTCGTAGCGGAGAGCGGAAATCGGGTTGAGTCGTGAGGCCCGGAGGGCCGGATAGATTCCCGATAGGAAGCCGGCAAGCACGGCGAAGCCGACGCTGAAAAGAATGGACCCAAACGTGATCATGGGCGGGTAATCCATCGGTGCGACGGCTTTGAGAATCTCGATGAGACCAAAAGCCGCGCCGACGCCCAGGACGCCGCCGAAAAAGGAAACCGTCATGCTTTCGATGATGATCTGGATGAAGATGTCCCGTCCGCGAGCACCGACCGCGAGGCGAATGCCGATCTCACGCACACGTTCGGTGATGCTCGCGAGCATGATGTTCATGATCCCGATACTTCCGACAACTAGGCTGATGGCGGAGATGATGCCGCCGCTCAGGCGGGTGGCGCGAATGCTCGACTCCGTGCGGTCGAACCACTCTTCGCGGGTCTCGAGGTCGTAGTCATCGACGCCTCGGTGGGTGATGTCGAGTGCGGCACGGGCTTGCGCAATCGTGGCGCGGAACTGGCTGAGGTCGCCGATGCGGAGGACAAGGGCGTCGAGGCGCACGGAATCGACGGAATCGAGTGGAAATGACCCGGAACGGAATTCGAAAAACATCGTGGAGAACGGAATCAGGACAGCTTCATTCTTTTCGCGAAAGGGATCCCATCGACTTTGCTGGCCACCAAACCGTGGCGTTCGTCCCGGGCGTCGGCGCCCGTCCTCCCGTTGATAGACCGGGAGGACGCCGACGACTTCGAACGGGCTGTTATTGATGAGGAGAATCTTGCCCAAAATCTCCGCCGGCGAGAGATCCGGCCAGAGGCTTCGGGCGATGGTATCGCCGATGACGACACTCCGGGTGCCGCGCTCGACATCGAGATCGTTGAGAAATCTTCCGGCGGCGATCACGTGTTTGTTCACGACGAAGTGATCGGGATAGACCCCGCGCACGTTCCGGCGCTCGGACGTCCCGCCCCCCGCGGCGACGACGGCACCGAAGTTGAGCTCCGGCGAAATGTGCGAGATCCCCGGCGCCCGGTCCCGGAGGATTTGCATGTCGCGGAGCGTGCGGCCGGGCGAGAGATTCCAGAACTCAAACATTTGGTTCGAGATGTCTTTGTTAACGACGCGAATGTATTCCAGGCCGCCCAATTGCTCCATGAACACGCGGGTGCCCTTCTCGATACCATTGGTCAGGGACATCGTCGCAATGAGGCTGCTCACGCCGAGAATGATGCCCAGCATCGAGAGGATGCTTCGGAATTTGTGGGCGGCGATTTCTCGCAGTCCAATCTGAAGAGCCATAAAAAGGTTCATGGCGCGTATTCGCGAAGGATGCGTCCGTCCCGGATCTCGATGACGCGACGGGTGCGGGCCGCGATGGCGGGATCGTGCGTGACGAGGACGATGGTCTTGCCGACGGCGTTGAGGTCTTTGAAGGTCTGCAGGATCATTTCGCCCGTGGTCGAGTCAAGATTCCCGGTGGGCTCGTCGCCGAAGACGATGCGGGGGTTATTGACGAGGGCGCGGCCGATGGCGACACGCTGGCATTGGCCGCCGCTGAGTTGGATCGGGCGGTTATTGAGACGTTCGCCGAGGCCGACATCTCGGGCGACTTTCTCGGCGCGCTCGCGACGTTCGCGGGCCGGTACCCCGGCGTAGATCAGCGGGAGTTCGATATTGCTGACGACGTCGAGTTTCGGGAGGAGATTGAACGCCTGAAAAACAAAGCCGATTTCACGGTTCCGCACGGCGGCGAGGGTATTGGGCGAAGCCTTGCTGAGATCGTTTCCGCAGATCACCATCTGGCCTCCGGTCGGCGCGTCGAGGCAGCCGAGGAGATGCATGAGTGTGGATTTTCCGCTGCCGCTCGGTCCGATGATTGCGATGAATTCTCCCTCGTCGATCGTGAGGTCGATGTGATCGAGCGCGCGGATTTCCTGATCTCCGACGCGATAGACTTTACTGACTCCCTGGAGTGAGACGAGAGGCACTAGGACTTGGCAGGATTTTCGTCGGACGGTTCCACGAGGAGGATTTCCTCGCCTTCGTCGAGGCCGGATTTGATTTCTGCCCGCGACATATCCGTGAGGCCGACCGAGACGTGCCTCTTTTCGATCACGCCGCCCTTGCGGACGTAGACGACTTTTCCGTCGTTTTCCTTGAAGACGGCTGAGACAGGAACAGTAACGACGTGATCGGCGCGAGCGGTCGAGACGTCCATGCTGACCGACATGCCCGGTTTGAGGCGGGGATCGACGCCCTCGATGACGGCTTGGACTTCGAAGCCCTTGATGTTATTTTTGACGGTTGCGACGGGGGCGATGAATTCGATACGGGCGGTGGCATTTTCCTCGTCAACACCCGCAAACCGCACACGCATCTGGCTACCGACCGAAAGGCCGGCAACATCGAGTTGGTTGACGTGCGTATTGATCAGGAGTCGGGACAGGTCGGCGAAGAGGATGAGGGTCGTGCCCGAGTTTACGCTTGCGGCGCCGACGACGACCTGGCCCTCGTTGACCATGATGTCGAGGATGGTGCCATCGGCCGGCGAAACCACGCGGGTCTTGCTCAAGCGGTCCTTGACGGTCTGCAGGCGGCGCTCGGATTTTTCGAGCGTGTTTTCCGAAATCCGGAAGTCCGCCTCCAAATTTGAAAACACCTCTTTGCTGATGAGTTTTTCTTCAAAGAGAGCCCGGGCCCGTTCGTAGTTGCCGCGATTCTTTTCCACGCTGAGGCGGGCGCCCTCGATCTCGGTTACGACGCCAGCCTGTTCGTTCAGGAGGTCGGTGTCATCAATGGTCACCAAGAGATCGCCCTTTCCGACCTGCTGGCCGGCAGCCACGTGGATTTGCTTCACTTTTCCTCCGACCTCGGGCTTGACCTCGACCTGAAAAGCCGGGGTGACCTCCCCGGAGAGGAGGAGTTTCGACTCCACCGCATCGCGCTTGGCCGTCGCCGACGGTGAGGCCGAGTCTTTCGGTGTCTCGGAGGGCGGGCGAAACCAGCCCAGCCAAGACGCGATGGCGATGATCACCATGGCGGCAGCAGCGATAGTCAGTGTTTTTGGCTTGAGCACGAGATAGAGAGATTCCGCCAGTTACACTTCCTTTTCAACCCATATTGCGACGGAGGCAGTGTAGGTGTGAAGGGCATTTCTCCCGGCGACAGGACCGATCTCGCCATTGCCAAAAAATCCGATGGATGATTTGCCCTTGGTCGATTCAAAGATCTGGCCGGCATCGTGGCCGGACGAGCCAAAAAACTTTTCCCCTCTCCCGAGGCAAGAGAAGACCAACGACGCGAACGGCCGACGCCCGGGAATACGGCCGGCCGAGAGTGCCCGTGCGAGGTCCTCTTGTGCCACGGAGCGGTCGCGGAGTTGATATTGCAATGTTTGCCCGATGCGAGGGATGGCACCGATGACGACGGCACCGGAGTCCGGGTCCGCCCCGATGATGTTCCGGATCAGAAAATCCCCCGGTTTGAAATCGTCGATGTATTCGGTGCCGGCAATCCCCGCGAAGAGGTTGCCGCGGGCGTTCGATTTTTCGGAATCGCTCAGGCTCTGGAATGCCGACTCCAGAGCGTGATAAGCCGGTTGACCGCCGAGGGCGTAGAGGACGTTGTGCTCGGCCCGCGTGACCGTGAGCGGCTCGCCGATCGGCCGGCAGCCCTGGCTCACGACGGGTAGGATCGTCGTTGCACCCTTGAGGGGCAGAACGACGCCCGGCCCGGTTTCACCATTCAGGAAAACCGCGACCTGATCCTCATCGCCGCCACTCGCGAGACCGCCGACGCAAGGAACCTTGGGAAAACTGGCATTCCATCCCTGGATCCACTCGTCGGCCTGGGTTTCGAAGGGATTGATCAGAGCGACGAAAGCATTCGGATCGAATTCAAACTGAGGCGCCTCGCCATCGGAAATCATCACGGGATCTTCGGCATCGCAATCGAGAGCCAGGACGGCGCAGCCGGAGCCGGATTCGATTCCGCGGTCGCCGAAAATTCTCCCGCCTGCGGTGCAGCCGACGACGTCCGTGATGTGTCCGTCCACACGGAGGATCTCGCAAAGCTCCCCGAGGTGAGGAATGTAATCTGGCGAGACGAAGGTAAAAGCCACGCGGGCTGGGCGGCCCAGACTCCGACGAATCTCCTCCGCCGCATGGACGGCAGCGGCCGCCGAATAAGGCGCCGAGATTTCCGTGGCGACGGCCTCGTGACGTTTCATAGTGGTATCATCGCCCAGCCATCGGGCGAGTCAATCACTCGCACGAGCAAATTCTGTTCCAGATCAAGAGAACCCGGAGATCCTCGAAATCAAAGGCCCAAGGAGGGATGACTGAGCGACTTGAGGGCTTTTTTCACATCCTTCAAGCGCAGGATGAGCAGACCCTTCTTGGCGTTGGGCATCGAGGCCAGGTAGGCATACTCGATGTTGATCTTTGCTGCGGCGAGGGCGGCGGCGATTCGGGTGAGCCCGCCGGGACGGTTGTCATTCTCGATCATCAAGACATCGTTCTCGATGATCAACGTGCCGCGGGCCTCGAAAACCGCCACGGCACGACGCGTGTCGCTGACCACCATGCGGACGACGGCATGATCGACTGTGTCGGAGACGGTCAACCCGTAGATGTTGATTTTTTCCGAGGCCAGCGCATCACAGACTTCGACCAGTGTGCCGGGTTTGTTGGCGATAAATACGGAGAGTTGTTCGACAATGCGGACGGATTTCATAACGAACATATCATGTCCCGAGGGGAGGCTCGCGTCGATGCAAATCCCGTCTCGCCTATGCGCAGGGAACTGCCATAGTCACTAGTGGCGGTTCAATTATGGAAATCTTGATTGTTGGTGCTGGGATTGGCGGAATGGCATTGGCGGCTCTGCTGAGGCAGCGGGGGATTGGGTGTGTGGTGATCGACCGTGCGGAGGATTTTTCCCGCAAAGGCTATGCGCTTTCGCTGTATCCGATGGGAAGTCGCGTGCTGCACGGGCTCGGGGTTTTTGAAGAGTTTAAGAAGCGGAGCTCGCCGTTCCATTCCTACGAGGTTCACAACGGCGGCGGGGACTTGCTGCATCGGTTTGATATGAAGCCGGTGAGCGAGGAATTCGGATATACCGGGCAGATTTTGCGCGAGGAGTTGATTGAGATCCTCCGCAGCGCGGCTCCGGATGTTCCGCTTCGGATGGGGCTTGGATTGGAGCATCTCGATCAGGGGAGCGAGAAAGTCCGCGTGCGCTTCAGCGATGGCACGAAGTCGGCTTTCGATGGCGTGATCGGGGCGGATGGGATCCACTCAAAGACGAGGAGGATTGTTTTTGGTGATGAGCCGGATGAGGAGACCGGGTGGGGCCTCTGGGCTTGGTGGACGGATTGCGAATTACCGCGCGATACCGTGCAGGAATTTTGGGGTCGCGGGCGCTTTCTTGGGGTCTATCCTACGCCGACGCTTATCGGAGCCGTCGCGGCCGGTCCGAGGGATTTGTTGTCGCCCGAAACAATCGGAACAAATGGTCTGCGTGTGCGGGAGTTATTTTCCAGCATGGGCGGGGCGGCGGCGGAGGTCGTAGCGGGATTTCCGGCGAATACCGAGGGGCTTTCGTATTGGAACTTCCACGACCACCGAACCCGCCGTTGGGTCCACCAACGCGTGGCACTCCTCGGAGATGCGACGTGCGCGTTTCTCCCCACAGCCGGAGTCGGGGCGTCCATGGCGATGGAGTCTGCGGCGGTCCTCGCGGATGAGCTTTCGCGAACCGATGGCACCTACCTTCCGCACTCCCTTCAGCTTTACGAAAAACGCCGCCGTCACCGGGTCGAGGCCGCACAGGACGACTCTCGCAAACTAGCCGCCTGGATGGCGACCGAGTTGGTGCCGCTCGTCTGGACGCGCGACCACTTTATGAAAACGGCCACGGCGGAGACGCTTGTGCAAAGTATCGCGGCAAGTTTGAAAGACCCGATCTGATGCGTTTCTCCCTGGCCCTCGTGATGGCTCTGGCTCTCGGCACGGGATGCGCTACGAGACGTAGCGATCCCGTCGGCGACTATATAGCCGCGGATGCTGCGGTTCGCGGCACGGTGCTCTCGTCGGTCCAGGAAGCGAAGGCCGTCGCACGATTCCGGGGCTTTTTTGCCGATGTCACCGAAGATTCAGTTCGGGCTAAAACATCCAAAGTTTATGCGCCGGATGCCTTTTTCAACGACACGCTCAAGACCGTGCGTGGTGCGCCAGCCATCGAGGAGTATTTTCTAAAAGTCGCATCGCATTCCGATTTTGTGCGCGCAACGGTCGTCGACGTTTCCCGGTCCGGCGACAATTACTATCTGCGGTGGGTTATAGACACGCGGTTTCGGGGGTCGAATAAAACCATTCGCACGATTGGCATGACGCATGTGCGGTTCAACCGTGAAGGGCTCATTGTTTTGCATCAGGACTTCTGGGACTCCACCGCCGGATTCTTCGAGCACGTGCCGGTCCTTGGCCCGGCGATTCGCGGGATCAAATCTTTGCTGTGAATTCCCCCCTCGCCGCCTCCGACTGGATCTGCTAGGCCATCCCCGAGATGTCAAAAGCGAAAACATCCGATCTGTTGGTTGCCGGTTCCGTGATTGTGTGCAGCATTGTTCTCTTTGTTGCGCTCGCCATGGGCCTTGCCGGACGGACGCTGGCTCCCGAGGGACGCTCCGTGCGCGTGCGGTTTGCAGACGTCACAGGCATCAAGGTCAGCTCGCAGGTGAAGTATGCCGGTGCCCCGGCGGGCGCGGTGTCGGCCGTTCGAATGCTGACGTTGGAGGAGCGAAAAATGGACCCGGCGAACCTTGTGGAAGTCACCCTTCGCTTGCTGGCGACGGTTCCCGCACTGGTCGCCGGAACGAAAGTCAGCATCGCTTCCGACACCCTTCTCAGTGATAAGTTTATCGCTCTGAGCGAGGGCCCGCCGGGTTCCGCTGCGCTTTCGGAACAGTCCATTCTCCACGGCGTGGCACCAACGACATTTGATACCTTGGTCCGTAACGCCAACGGCGCGATCGAGGGGATCCAGCGGACACTCGGGGGCGGTGCCACGAACGGTGCCGGGGATCTCATTCAGCGCGCCGAGAGTGTTCTGAGCGATACCGAGGAGCTTCTCGCGACGCTCAAGCCGGCTGTGGCCGACATTCGAGAGGCTGCCTCAACGATGAAATCGCTCGTCGAGGAAAATCGGGAAAAAATCGGAGAGACCGTGACGAAATTCCACGCGGCCTCGGCGGATTTCGAATCATTCACGGATCGCGCCGATCGGTTGGTCCGCGACAATGAAAAACAACTCACCGTCACGCTGGCGGATTTCAAGGTCACCGTCGAAAATCTCAAGGTGACAGCGACCTACGCGAAGTTTCTTCTGAACGACTTATCCGAACGCCCGTCCCGATTGATCTGGGGCGGAGGAAAGCCGCCGGACCTCCCGTCCGAGCGGAAGATCCTCGAATCGCGCAAGCCCGTGCCGGTCGAGTGATCGTCAAAGGAGCGGCATCTGCGCGGCGTTTGGGTCCGGGACGAGGCGCTTGCGGCCTTTGGCGAAGGCGGGTTGACCTTCGGCGTTGAGCTCTGCTTTTTCGAGGTTTGCTAGGATTTCTTTGGCGCGAGAAATGATCGAGTCGGGAAGTCCGGCGAGACGTGCGACCTGGATGCCGTAGCTCTGGTCGGCGCGGCCGGGCAGGATTTTCCGGAGGAAGATGACTTGGTCGTTCCATTCACGGACGGCAACATTGAGGTTCAGAACGCCGGGGCGTGTGCGTTCGAGGTCGGTCAGTTCGTGGTAGTGGGTGGCGAAGAGCGCGCGGCAACCGATCTGGTCGTGAAGAAACTCGGAGACGCTCCAGGCGATGGAGAGTCCGTCAAATGTCGAGGTGCCGCGTCCGATCTCGTCGAGGATGACGAGGCTCTTGGATGTCGCGTTGTTGAGAATGTTTGCGGTCTCATTCATTTCGACCATGAACGTCGACTGTCCACGTGAGAGGTCGTCGCTGGCGCCAACCCGGGTGAAGATCCGATCCGCCAGCCCGCATTGCATCGCCCGGGCCGGAACGAAGCTTCCGATCTGTGCCATGAGTGTGAGAAGTGCGACCTGCCGAATGTAGGTGGATTTTCCCGCCATGTTCGGGCCGGTAATGATCGCGAACTTTTTCCCATCGGCATCGATCTCGCAATCATTGGGGACGAAACGCTCGGATCCGACTTGTTGATCGAGCACAGGGTGACGACCTTCCTCGATGTGTAGGACGCCGGTTTCATTCACGTCAGGCCGACAGTAGGCGTGGAGTCGTGCGGTCTCGGCCAGCGAGCAGAGGGCGTCGAGTTCGGCGAGCGTGTTGGCAGTGGTCTGGAGCGACGCGAGGTCCGCGAGGACGAGGGTTTTGAGTTCGCCGAAAATCTCGATCTCCCGCGCTCGTGCCCGCTCGTCAGCGCCAAGAATACGACCTTCCATTTCCTTGAGTTCCGGTGTGATGAATCGCTCACCGTTCACGGTCGTTTGCTTCCGGATGTAGTCCTCGGGAACGGCGCTGAGATTGGATTTGGTGAGCTCGATGAAATACCCGAAGACCGAAGTGTAGCGGACCTTGAGCGACTTCACACCGGTGCGGGCAATTTCTTTTTCCTGGAGATTCGCGATCCACGATTTCCCATCCCTCGAAGCCGCTCGCAACTCGTCGAGGCCGGAGTCGAATCCATCCCGAACGAATCCCCCCTCGCGAACTAGAGCCGGCGGTTCGTCGACCAGTGCCAGCCGCAACGTCCGGTTCAACTCCGGAAGGGCGAATAATCGCGACCCCATTGAGGCCAAGAGCTCGGTCGGAAGAGAGACATCACCACCGGCACCAAGACACGCCGCGAGCACGGGAATCCGTTCGAGTGATTGAGCGAGTGCGGCAAGGTCCCGGGCGTTGCCCGACGGGCCACCGAGTCGGGCGGTGGATCGCTCGATATCGCGGATCTCGGCGAGCCGGGCACGGAGTTCGCCGAGCAGAATCGCATCGCCAAGCAGGGCGGCGATGGCATCCTGCCGTTTCTCAATCTCAGCCGCATCGCGAAGCGGGTGCAGGATCCACTCGCGGAGCAGGCGCGCACCCATCGGGGTGGCCGTGCGGTCCAGCGCACCGAGCAGCGTCATGTTTCGCCCGGCTCGCGACTGGACGAGCTCGAGATGACTTTGCGTCGAAGCATCCAATACGAGGAACGAACTCCGCCGATATGGCTGGAGCTGACGCAGATGACCCGCCTGCCGACGGAGTTGGCGCGTAATGTAGTGCAGCAGCGCGCCAGCCGCGCAGACTCCGCCGGGAAGATCTGCGCACCCGAATCCGTCGAGGGACTGGACTTTGAAATGCCCTCTCAAGATCTCCTCCGCCGGACCGCTCTCGAACGAGTAGCCATCATGCAGAGCGGGCTTCAGAACCCCGGGGAATCCCTCGAACTGGTTATCAGGAATCAAAACTTCCGCCGGTGAGATCCGCGCAAGCTCATCGAGAAGCGCCTGGAGATCTTCGAGCTCGGTGAGGCGAAATTCCCCGGTGCTGAGATCACAGAACGCGAGCCCGTAGGCCCCCTTCCGCTCACATACCGAGGCGAGAAAATTTGGCTTCCTGTCATCGAGTCCGAAGTCGTCCAACGTACCCGGGCTCAGGATCTGCGAGACTTCGCGGCGGACGAGCTTTCCGGCTTGGACCTCGCCAACCTGATCGCAAATGGCCACGCGCCAGCCAGCGGCGATGAGTTTTTCGATGTATCCCTTCGCGGCATGGAATGGGACCCCGCACATGGGCATCGCTCCGCGCTTCGTGAGCGCGACATTCAGCACCGAGGCGGCTTCCTTCGCGTCGTCGCCAAACATTTCGTAGAAATCTCCGAGCCGGAAGAGCAGGATCGTGCCGGTTGGAAGCTCGCGCCGCACAGCCTGATACTGCTGCATCATCGGGGTTAGCGCGTCGGTGGCCATGAGCGAATCTAGTGGCTCGACAAAAACGCGGCCAGCGGACTGGTCGCGGAGGCGCGGGCGAGGCGCGAGGGGAGACCGGCTTCGACGGCCTCGCGGGCGGCCTCAACCGTGAGCCGAAATGCACGGGCCATGCGGACCGGGTCTTCGGCTGCGGCGACGGCGGTGTTGACCAGGACAGCGTCTGCTCCCATCTCGATGGCTTCGGCGGCGTGACTCGGCGAGCCGATTCCGGCATCCACGACGACCGGCACGGTCGCTTGTTTGATGATGATCTCGATCTGCGCGCGGGTCTCAATTCCGCGATTGCTCCCGATCGGCGATCCCAGTGGCATGACGGTTGCGGTGCCAATATCCTGAAGTCGCCTCGCGAGGACGGGGTCGGCATTGATGTAGGGCAGCACCGTGAACCCTTCCTTCACGAGGATCTCCGCAGCAGCAAGCGTCTCGATCGGGTCGGGGAGCAAATAATGTGGGTCCGGATGGATCTCAAGCTTGACCCACATCGGGAGGCCCGCTGATGCCGCCAGCCGCGACAGGCGAACGGCCTCGTCGGCATTCATGGCCCCGCTCGTATTCGGGAGCAGCAGGTATTTTTTCGAATCTACAAAATCGAGGATGTTCGCAAACGGGTCGGACTGGCCGCTCAGGTCGGCCCGGCGGAGGGCGACGGTGACGATCTCACATCCGCTGGCGTCCAGCGCTTCGCGCATCGATTCGTTAGAGGGAAATTTCCCTGTCCCCAGCAGGAGACGCGAGGAGAACTCCCGTCCGGCAATGATCAGTGGTCCGTTCACAGACTGCCTATCATGGGATTGTCGGCGAGTCGGAGCAATACAGAACGACGACGCCCGCCGGTGAGCGGCGCATAATTTGGCCGCGCCTAGTTCTTTGAGCCCGATGTCTTGGCTTCGGGATCGCCAGGCAGCCAGGCGAAGGGCTCGTGCGCTGCGAATCGCGACGAGACATTTCCGGAAAACGTGTGGCCACCCGCGATCTCCAGACGCTGGACCGGTGAGCCCTTGTCGAACTTCAAGTCTCCGAGTGAGACCCAAAACGTGTTCGGCATCGTGGCCGAATCGAAATAGTAGGTGAGGTTTTTCTGGTCGGCCACGGTCCGCCAAATGGTCGAGGAGATATTTGGCGCGTTCGGGGTTGTGATCCCGAGGGGAACGCTGACCGCGCGAACGATGCCGAGAACGCTCGCGACCGCTTGGTAGGTGAATGACTTGTCGGGGACAGCGGTGATATAGTTCGGGTCAGCTTTCGTGGGCACCGCTCCGATGAAAAATGACGCACGCGCAAATCGATCCGACGCCCGGTTTGTTCCTGGGAGAAAGACGGTTCCGCCGATGCTTTGCCAGTAGGTGTCGAGGGCCAGTTGCTCGGAGTAAATCGGCGAATTCGTCATAACGGTATATTGAGGGCCGTGGTGGATGACGAGTTTTCCGTCTACGTATTCCAAAATCGCGGAATCACCACTGGGGTCGGAAATGGCGAGGTGACCCTGCGCCGCGCTGCCATTGGGAAGGACGGGCGCAATGATCCGAAATGGTCCTTTCGAGAGCGCTTCAACGGCTTCCTTGACCGATTGGAACTGGTCGAGAACGTATTGTCCCCACAAGCTGATCGAGAGGGTCGGCTTCCCCTCCGGCGAGCCATAATTGGATTCGGCGAGGTAGAGAACGTTGGCGACGAGCCCTTTCTCATTGATCCCATCGACCGTGGCCACCTCGTAAAACGAGGAAATGACGCTGCCATATTTGGATGTCCAGCGGATGGAGTTTGCTCCGGCGCTGCCGTTGCGCTCGATGCCCCGCGGGAAAACCCAGAGATTTGTTCCCACATCCTGAAGCCAATCCATGGAACGCCCGACGGCAACCAGACCGCCCTCGCCTTTGTAAAGAACCCGTGTGCAGGCGGGGGCCTCCGAGAGGAAAATGGCGAGAAGGCAAACGGCGGTGAGGAGAGTTTTCACGCATTGAGACGACCCCACGGTCCACGCCATGTCAAGCCTCGCAACGGGCGTCAGGGTTCAGACTCGTCCTCATCGATCTCGCCGACTTTGCGCATTTGAATGACGCCACGCTTCGAGTTAGCGACGAAGTTGAAGAGATCGCGAGCTTCCTCAGACCATGTCGTGGATTTCGCCTCTTCGAGGGCAGCTCGGATCGTGTGCCCGCTCCGGAAGAGGAGTTTGTAGGCACTCTGGATTTCCGTTTTGACCTCGCGGGAGAAGCCCGCACGGCGTAATCCGACCCGATTGAGGCCGACGAGAACATTGCGGAAATTAGCCATCGCAAAGGGCGGGATGTCTTTATTAAACGCCGAGAGTCCGGCGACCATCGCGCGGGATCCGATACGAATAAATTGGTGAAAAACACTGCCGCCGCCGAGCACGACGTGATCGGCCACGTCGACATAGCCGGCGAGGAGGCAGTTGTTGGTAATGATCACAGAATCTCCCAAGCGAACATTGTGAGCGAGGTGGGCGCCGACCATCAGGAAACAGTTGTTCCCGATGACCGTAGATGTGCCCTCCTTCGTTCCCCGATGAATCGTGACGTGCTCGCGGAAACGGTTGTGGTCGCCGATTCGCACGTCGCTGTTGATATCCGACGAGTGGGCGAAATCTTGAGGCGGTGCGCCAATCACACAACCCGCACCGAGGAAATTTCCCTCACCCATCGTGACACTCCCCTCGATCACCACATGCGGCCCGACGACGCAGCCCGGGCCGAGGGTGGTCCCACCCCCGAGAATCGCATACGGACCGACTTCCACGCCCTCACCAAGAACCGCCGAGGGGTCAACGATTGCGGTGGGATGAATTTTCATAAGAGCCCTGCGTCGCGAAAACTGAAATATGGCAGACGTCCGTCCCCTGCCGAGCCAAGAATGACGTGGTCGATCAAATTGATCTGGAGCAGGGTGGAGGCTTCGCGGAGTGCGGACGTGAGCCGCCGGTCGGCATGGCTGGGCTGCGTATCGCCGCTGGGGTGATTGTGGACGAGGATGATTGCGAAAGCGCTGTGGATGATCGCTGGTCGAAAAATCTCGCGCGGGTGGGCGACGCATTCGTTGATCGTGCCCAGCGCAATTTCCTCCATGCGAATCAGGCGGAGCTTGGTATCCAGGAGGATCAAGCGGAGCGATTCCTGCCGGAGGGCGAGAAAATCCTGACCGAATACCTCATAAACACGCTCGGCACTGTCGAGGACGGGAGCGAGATCGCCTCCGCGTGCGAGTCGACGACCGATTTCAAACGCCGCGGCCAGCTCGATGGACTTCGCTTCGCCGATCCCCTTCGACTTCTCGCGGATCGCCGCCGGCTCACATCGGGCCACACCGGTCAAACCCCCGCAATCGCGGAGAAGTTCGACGGCCAGATCCATGGCGTTTTTTCCCGGAACTCCCGTGCGGATGAAAACGGCCAGCAATTCGGCATCGGAGAGCGATCCAACTCCGAGGCGTTCGGCTTTTTCCCTCGGGCGCTCCGAGGCGGGCATTTCCAGAATGCGGGTCGTTTGCACCAAGGAATCAGAAGCGGTCGAGGAGCTGATGCAAATGGGCCGCGATGGCGTGGAGACCGCGGGCATACTTGTTGTCTTGGATCGGCTCCAGCTGCTCGGTGGCCTCGTCGAGGATCCGGCGGGCAATCACTACGGCGGCCTCCATCGCGCCGGCGTGGTCGAGCATTCCGTTGAGGATAGCCGCGTCCATTTTGTCCTCGTTGAGGAGAAGCTCGCGAGCGGTCGAGAGGTCCTTGCCCGATTGCAGCATGAGGAGCACGGGGAGGGTAAACTTCCCCTTGCGGAGATCGGTCCCCAGCGTTTTGCCGCTTTCCTCCTCGGTTCCGGCGAGATCGAGAAGGTCATCGTAAATCTGGTAGGCAACGCCCAGCTTCGTCCCGAACGCCTTTAGCCCGCTGATGACTGGCGGGCTCGCCTCACTGATGAAGGCGCCGAGCTCGCATGCGGCGGAGAAGAGGGCCGCAGTCTTCATTTCGATGATGCGGTAATAATCGGCCGTCGAGAGCTTCAAGTCGAAGCGGCGCTGGGTCTGAATGATTTCGCCCGAGCAAACCTCGGCGGCAGCGTCCGCAATCCGGCGGCAAATATCGCTGTTGCTGAATCCGGTCGAGAGCCGGAGGGCGTGTGCGAAGAGGCAGTCGCCGAGAAGCACAGAAATGGCATTCCCCCATTTCGCATTCGGCGAGGGTTGGTCGCGGCGGAGTTCCGCGCCGTCCATGATGTCGTCATGAACGAGCGTTGCGATGTGGATGAGCTCGAGGATGACGGCGAGATCGACATGGCTCGAAGTGATTTTCCCCGTCGCTCCGGCCGACAGCAACGCGAGGGCGGGACGAAGCCGCTTGCCGCCTGCATTGCAAACGTAGGAAACGTAGCCCTCGACCGCGGGATCGAAGGAGCGTGCTTGAGCACGGATCCGTTCCTCGACGGTGTAAAGGTGCGGATTGATCAGTTCGAACGCTTGGGCGAACGAGATGGATTCGTGGGCTGTTTCGATTCGAGGCATGGATGGGTCCTAAAGGGAGTCGGCTTTCGAGCGTAGGATCTGACGAACGATGAAAAATGGAATCACAAGGGCCACACCTACTG
Organism: Terrimicrobiaceae bacterium; assembly: GCA_049317665.1. GTDB lineage: Bacteria > Verrucomicrobiota > Verrucomicrobiia > Chthoniobacterales > Terrimicrobiaceae > JBBRHN01. Next base: position 28,375 of record JBMOHW010000008.1, read on the forward strand.
CGGCAGCAAGAAGTGGGCCGGGGATCACCCGTGCGCGGTCGCGGGCAACGGCTTCCAGTCCGGCTGCAACGGCCTCTTGTGGCGAAACGACAAATGCCGGGAAGGCCTTGAAATGCGAGGCGCTATCGCCGTCGCCCTCGCGAGTGGCAACGTCGAAAAACTCGGTGGGAACCGGTCCGGGACAGAGCGCCGTTACAGTGATGCCCTTCGGCCGGAGTTCCATCGCAATGGCTTCGGAGAAGCTCGTGACGTAGGCCTTGGTGGCGGAGTAAACCGCCATGTTGGGCAGCGGGAAAAAACTTGCCACGCTGCTCACATTCAGGACGGCGGCACGTCCGGCGAGAAGCATTCTCGGCACGAGGAGGTGGGTCAGATGCGTGAGTGCCGAAATATTGACATCCAGCATCGCCCGGACCCGCCCCCATTCGCTGGAGTCGAAGGCCCCGTGATCGCCAAGCCCGGCATTGTTGACGAGAAAGTCGACGGGGATTTTTTCCGAGTTCAGCCAGGCCGCAAGAGCGCTGCGCCGCTCTTCGATCGCGAGGTCGGTGGCGTAGATCCGCACGTCGAGTCGGGGATGGATGGCCCGGAGCGAGGCCGAGAGCTCCTCGAGCCGGTCATTGCGCCGGGCGACTAGGACGAGCGATCGCGCGTAGGGTGCGAGCTGCCGGGCGAACTCGGCCCCGAGCCCGGACGACGCCCCTGTGATCAATGCTGTGCATCCTTCGTAAAATTTCATATCCTGCGGAATCTCGATGATTGTAGAGAACCTATCCAGCCAAAAACAGTTTACGACCAAAGACGGCTCGCAGATTCGAAGTATTCTCGACCGGGCGAATTCACCGGTCAAAAATCAAAGCCTCGCCGAGGCCACGCTGCCGCCCGGGACGTCCACCGAGCGGCACTACCATCGCGCCAGTGAGGAGTTATATTTTATCCTCGAGGGACGCGGTGAGATGGAGATCGATGGCGAGACCCGGGTCGTCGGCCCTGGCGATGCGATCCTGATTCCTCCGGGAGCCTGGCACCAAATCGCGGCCCTCGACGAAATGCGATTCCTGTGTTGCTGTGCGCCCCCGTATTCGCATGACGATACCTTCTTTGCGTGAGGACTAACGCCCTGTGACGCCGTTCCAGATCTCTGTCCAGTTCTTCTTGCAGTTGGCCGTCATTCTCTGCGTTTGCCGCATCGTCGGCTGGCTCGCGCAGCGGATGGGCCAGCCGCAGGTCGTTGGGGAAATGATCGCGGGCGTGGTCCTCGGGCCGTCGGTTTTCGGCGCTCTGGCTCCGGGATGGCAGGAAGCATTGTTTCCGTCGGCGACGAAGCCTGTTTTGTTCGCTGTGTGCCAGGTCGGTCTGGTGGTCTACATGTTTTTGATTGGCGTGGAGTTCGACACCGGGCTCATCCGAAAACGTCTGCGGAGTGCGGCGGCGGTATCGATCTCCGGAATTCTGGCCCCCTTTATCTTGGGTGCCGCAGCGGCATGGTTTCTCGCGCCGCACTGGCCGCTCTTTTCCGAGAAGACGAGCACTTGGGAGGGAATGCTTTTTCTCGGCGCTGCCATGGCGATCACGGCGTTCCCGATGCTCGCGAGGATCATTTACGAGCGGGGGCTCACCGGGACATCGCTCGGAACGCTCGCCCTCGCGGCCGGGTCGATCGACGACGCGGCGGCGTGGTGTGTGCTGGCGATCGTTTTGGCGAGCTTCGCCGGAGATCCGATGATTGCGCTCATCGCCATCGGGGGTGGGGTCGGCTATGCCGTTGTGGTCGGGCTCGCGGGTTCGCCGCTTCTCCGGTTCATGGCTCGGAAATGCGAGGCCGCGGGCGAGATGACACATGCCATGCTCGGTGCGACCCTCGCCCTCGTAATGCTCGGCGCGTGGTTCACGGACATGATCGGGATCTACGCGGTTTTCGGCGCATTCATTCTCGGAGTCGCTGTTCCAAAGGGCTTCTTTGCGAAAGCCCTCCATAACCATCTCGAGAAAATGACGACTGCGTTTTTGCTTCCGTTGTTTTTCGTCTATTCTGGGCTGAACACGAAAATCGGCCTCATCATCGCTCCGCAACTTCTTGGTGTGACACTTCTGCTCTTGATTCTTGCCGTTCTCGGCAAGGGCGTGGCCTGCGCCGCTGCGGCCTGGTGGCACGGCGAACCTCCTCGCGAAGCTTTGGCCATCGGGGCATTGATGAACGCCCGCGGCCTCATGGAGCTGATCATCCTGAATATCGGGCTGGAGCGCGGGGTCATTACTCCAACACTTTTCACGATGATGGTCGTGATGGCGGTCGTGACCACTTTGATGGCGACCCCGGCTTTTAATCTCGTCCGCGGAAAGGCCACGATCCGGTAAATCCCGATACGGAACTTTTGCGCGTCCGCCAACCGTGTGATAGGAAAATCGCGATGCCCAGTCGCGAGAACCTCACCGGATCCCTGCTTGTCGCTCATCCGACGCTTCGGGATCCGAATTTCCGGCGGACGATTATCTTTCTGTCCCAGCACAGTGAGGACGAGGGCGCGACGGGCTTTATCCTCAACCGGCCACTCGACGATTCGATGGCAGAGGCCGGGGATCTCGAGAATGTGCCAGTGCATTTCGGAGGCCCTGTCGACCCAACCCGTCTCGTGCTGACCAGCCTTCAATGGAGAGAGAATCCCACAGCCGTTGCCTTCCGCATGTTCGTGGGATCGGGCGGCGAAGAAGCCATCGATGGCGAATGGCGGGATGGGCTCCGCGCGTTTGCCGGCTACTCGGGCTGGAGCGCTGGTCAACTGGAGGGTGAAATTGCCGGCGACTCGTGGATCGTGATCCCGCCGACCCAGGACCTGATCGAGATGCAAAATCCCGCCCCGGCCTGGCGCAACTTGATGCGTCACTCCGGACCCCTCATGCACCTTCTCGCCGAGGCACCAGATGAACCAGGAAAAAACTAGCGCAAACCCAGATGATCGACGTCATGCCAAACGCCCGAAACCGCCGATTTCCACTAAATTTTTTGCTTGGTCTTTTCCTCGTCTGCCTCACCCCCAGGGGAATCGAGTCCGCATATGCCCAGACTCAGCACGAGATGAACCAACAAGCCGAGGCCGAAGCGGCCGATGCGGACAAGCAACTCAACGCGGCTTACAAAAAACTCATGGCGGCGCTGGACGACGAGGGCAAGGCATTGCTCAGATCGTCTCAGCGGGCGTGGATACTCTACCGTGATGCCGAGGCCAAATTCGCCGGCGACGCCATGCGCGGCGGCTCGGCCGAAGCTCTCCTTTATTTTGGCACAATCGCCCGACTGACCCTTGACCGAACCCAGAACCTCAAGGAAGCTCTCGAAGCCTACGGGGCCGGGCAGTAATTCGTTTGGAACGCACCCGGGAGAACAGATTTTCCCGATCACATCAACCGACCAGCCATCCCTAAACAATACCATGTCCATCAACCTCACTCAACGCCCACCCCGCAGCCCCCGCGTCCGTCTCGGCGGATACGTTCTCCTCGCACGCATGCTCGACAAGTGCCGTGCAGAGATCGCCGGGCTTAATGGCGAGTATCATTATAACTGTCCGCTCGATCAGCGCTTCCTGAAATTCACCGGCATCGATCCGATAGCCCTCAAAGCCGAAGTCGCTAAAGGTCTCGGTGACGGCGAGATCCTCGCTTGGATCGAGGCGAATGCTCCGATCAAACACAGCGACTACGAGATCGCACAGTGGAGCGCCTTTCGCGAAGCCGCCGTGCCGACGGACAACGATACCCGCACGTTCGTCAATGGCATGATCGCCCAAGCTGGTGGAGCCTCCCGCGCTGATCTCGGCACGTGGTTTGAAATCCTCGATCTCGACGACCATACATCCTTTGGCGGTAAACCCTGATAACCCAATCCATACCGAAATGAGCACACCCATCCAAGCCCTCGCAGCCACCGGCCCCAAGCAAGCCCTTGAACCCTTCGAATACACTCCCGGCCCGCTCGGCGGTGAGGAGGTCGAAATCGCCGTGGAGAGTTGCGGAATTTGCCACAGCGACCTTTCAATGCTCGATAACGAATGGGGGATGACTGCCTATCCCTTCGTTCCCGGACACGAGATCGTTGGCAAAGTCGTCGCGCTTGGCGACCAGACCAAACGCCTGAAGATCGGCGACCGCGTTGGCCTTGGCTGGTTCTCGGCGAGTTGTGGCGCCTGCCCGTCCTGCCTCTCCGGCGACCAAAATCTTTGCGCGACCGTGGAGGGAACGATTGTCGGACGCCACGGCGGTTTCGCGTCGCGGGTTCGCGCCCATTGGACATGGGTCAGCCTCCTGCCGGAAAAACTCGACGCCGATAAAGCCGGCCCCCTCTTCTGCGGCGGCATCACCGTCTTTAATCCCATTGTGCAATTCCAAGTCAAACCCACCGACAGCGTGGCTGTCCTCGGGATCGGCGGGCTCGGCCACCTTGCTCTCAAGTTTCTCCGTGCCTGGGGATGCGAGGTCACGGCCTTCACATCCAGCGACAGCAAGCGCGAGGAAGCACTTCAGTTGGGTGCCCACCAAACGCTGAACTCGCGAGATAAAGCCGCTCTTGCCAAAGCCGCCGGGCGCTTCGATTTCATTATCAATACGACGAACGCCAGTCTCGATTGGAACACCTACATTGCAGCACTCAAGCCGAAGGGTCGGCTTCACACCGTCGGTGCCGTCCTGGAGCCCATGGCCGTGAGCGCGTTCCCACTCATCCTGGGCCAAAAATCCGTGTCTGGCTCACCACTCGGCAGCCCCGCAACCACGGACATCATGCTCGACTTCTGTGCCCGCCACAATATCGCGCCAACCACCGAGACGTTCCCGATGTCGCAGGCCAACGAAGCGCTCGAGCATCTCCGAAGTGGCAAGGCCCGATACCGGATCGTGCTCAAAAACGATCTGAAATAGCTGGGAGATCTTGCCAAGCGAACCGAACCCACCGAATCTCGCTCCTACTGGGGCGCAGATCGGACTCACGGTCTCTTGGTCCAAGGCGTTCGACACAAAAAGCCGGACTCTTTTGGCGAAACGCCACGTGCTTGGCAAACAAACGTAACGAGAGCGGAGTCTCGCAGGACAGGGGTCGCCATGCCGCCGAAATCAGGAACTCCCGAGTGCTCAACCGTTGGACTTGGTCGGGAGTTTGGGAATAATCCAGCCCAGAAACGCGGCCTCGGAGCGGCTTTGCATCAGGACGCGACCCGGTCCGGTCAGTTGGCAGACAAGCCCTTCGCCACCGAGAATAGTGGATTTCCAGCCGCCGGATTTCCTGAGCTCGAACTGAATCGTCGCGTCCATGCCGACGATGTGTGCTGTGTCAATTGTGTAGACTTGTCCAGCGGACAGAATCCGATCCTCGATCGCGCCGTAGCTCGCCAGCAAAATTTTCCCCTGACCGCTCACCTTGAGAAGGACCAACCCGCCGCTGCCGAAGAAGCCCTTTCCGCCGCCCCAACTCGCGTCAAAGCTCACCCCCGTCTCGCTGGCGATGTAGGCCCCGCTTCGGAGAAGAAATTCCTCACCCGCAATCGGTAGAACCGCCATATCCCCGGGAAGAGTCGGCGCCAGAGTGATTTCGCCGCCCGCATCTGGTGCGGTCCAGGTGTTCTGAAAAAAGCTCTCCCCGGCGACCATTCGCTTCAGTCCTCCGAAGATTCCTCCGTCCGCTTTCGTCTCGGTGGTGAGTCCATCGCTGTGACTCACCATCGCGCCCGGCTCGACTTTGATGGTTTCGTTGGGTTCCATCTCAACAACGGCAAGCGCATATGATGGTTGATGTTTGATCGTGACGTTCATGGGTCTGGCTTTGTGGCGATGAGTCCCGCTCGCAAACGTGATGGAGGTTTCTATTGGTGGCCCGGTTTCCGCTTATGGATAATGATCACATTCCCCGAGGGGTCCAAGACCATTGCCATACGGCATATCGGAGTTTCGAAGGGCTCGATTTTGAAGGAGGCCCGGGCATTTTTCAGCGCGGTGATCGTGGCATCGAAATCCACCGCCTCAAGCCCGCAACTCGGACCGTCGGGGCTTGGAAGCCATCCGGGGGCTTTCCCGATCGCCAACGTGTGGGGACCGAGTTCATATTCCACCCAGCCTCCATCGTCGCCCATTGGCTCGACCATTGCCGGAGAGAGGCCAAGGACACCCTCGTAGAACGCGCGCGAAGCCGGGAGATCCGTGACCGGGTAACAGGTAAAGGCAACTTCGGTGAAGAGCATGGTTTTGAACGGTGTCGTGTATCCTAAAGTCAACAGCACCCGGACCTGGGTCCGCAATGAAATTGAAACAATTGGAAGCCATACGTGGATGGATCGACGTATCCAAAGGTCTGGAAGGACCCTGAGGTTCGTGGCATTACTATTTTCACAAGCGATCACCGTGAACTCATGAAACTCACAAACAAAAACGTTGAGATCATTGGCGGGGAAGTTTGGGTCTGAGGGGTTGCACGATGACCGATACTTTAGAAGCCGATCCCGCGCGGACTGGCGGACCTGGCTTCAGCAGAATCATGAGCGCAACGTGGGCATCTGGCTGATCACTTTCAAGAAAGCCAGCGGCAAGATTCACCTGGCCTATAACGATGCCGTGGAGGAGGCCCTCTGTTTTGGATGGATCGACAGTGTGCCGGGAAAGGTGGATGAACTCCGCAAGAAACTCTGGTTCTCACCGCGGAAACCCGGAACCGGATGGTCCCAGGCCAACAAGGAACGGGTTCAGCGCCTGATGGCAACAAATCAAATCCAGTCGGCGGGATTGCAAAAAATTGAGGCCGCAAAAAATGACGGGTCGTGGGCGAAGCTCGATGCCGTTGAGGCTCTGGAAATCCCTCCGGATCTGCTGGCCACGTTCGACCAGCATCCTGGTTCCGCCGAAAACTTCGCAGCGTTTCCCCGCTCAGCCAAGCGGGGGATTTTAGAATGGATCCTTCAGGCGAAAAAACCTGGGACACGCCAGAAGCGCATCGAGGAAACCGCGAGACTTGCCAGCAAAAACGAACGAGCCAATCAATGGCGCGGTCGATAACGGAATTCCGGTTACCTAGCTGAGTGCAAGCCGCAGTCCCCCGGCCAACGAGAAAGCAATCATCAACCACTCGAAGGCTGTCTGGTGGATTTTTCCGAGGAGGAATCGCCCGGCTGCCACGCCAACAAGGATCCCGGGAATGAGCATGGCATCGAGGAGGAGCGACGGGGGAGTGATCAGGCCAAGCGAAAAGCTGAAGGGCACTTTGGCGACATTGATAATGAAGAAAAACCAGGCTGCCGTTCCGACAAATTCATACTTCGGCAGTCGGCAGGCGAGAAGGTAGATTGTCATGACGGCGCCTGCGGCATTGGCGAGCATCGTTGTGACACCCGCCGCCCAGCCGATCGGCCAGGCGATCGCGGGATGTTCAGCGAAGATCGCCGGGAGCCGGATGAAAAGTTTTTGGAAAACCGTCAGAAGAACGAGCCCGACAACCATCCAACCGATGACCGTCTGGAATGACTCCCCGGATAGATACGGCATCAGAAGCCAGCCCGAAACAATTCCGATCATGGCTGGAGGAAGCAATCGGATGAGGTGACGCCAAATTGTAAACTTCCGGAATGCATGAACGGCAAAAACATCGGCGACGATAAGCAAAGGCAGAATCGCGCCGGTAGACTCGCGCGCCGGAAACACCAGCGTCATCAAAAGAACCCCGACCATTCCGACGCCGCCGAAGCCGGTTTTACTGAGCCCGACACAAACGGCGGCCAGCCCGGCAAAAATCCATTGGGCCGGGGTCAGTTCCGGCACACTCATAGCCCCGCCGAAGACGAATCGTTTCTCGGACGAAAAAACAGCGTTGGATATTGGCTGGACATCCCCCGGACGCTAGGTTGGCGGGTGAACGGGTTCAAACTCCAACTTCGGCTCAGGGAGCGCTGTGTTCCGTAATCACACAGCCCGCTGGACACCGGGCTTCCGACCCGGCTACCGTATGAGGGATGATTAGTATGACGGGACACGGTCGCGGCGAAGCTCGCTCGGGAGAGTGGACGGCGGTCGTCGAGTGTTTTTCCGTGAATCGAAAAAACGCCGAGGTCGTGTGCCATTCGGATCGCAGCGCGGCCTGGCTCGAACCCGTCGTTCGAGAAGGTGTGCTGGCACGCATCTCGCGGGGGCGTGTGCAGGTAAACCTGAGCCTCGAACCAGCCCCTGGCTCTGCCGCCCGGCTTCTCGATGTCGGGCGCGCTCGCGCCTTTGTGAATGAGGCGCGGACTCTTCAGAAGGCTTTATCCCTGCCGGGTGAACTCACGATTACCGACGTGCTGAGCGCCCCCGGTGTGGCGCGACATCAGGAACCCACGGGAGAGGGAGCCCGCGAAGCGGCTCTCCAGGCTCTTGAGATGGCCTTGGACGGCCTTGTAAAGACCCGGCAGCGCGAGGGCCAGTCCCTCCAGCGTGTGCTGACCAAGAGCCACCGGAGGCTTGCGGCGATCGCCAAAAAAATCGCGCCCATCGCCCGACGTCTTGCGAGTGACCAGCGGGCGGCTATCGTTCGCCGCATCCGGCAGGCCGGGATTGATATTTCTCCGACCGATCCGCGCCTCCTCACCGAAGTCGCACTCCTCGCCGAGCGCGGAGACATCACGGAAGAGCTGGATCGCGCCGCAAGCCACCTCGACCAGTTCTCGGAGAAACTCCGCGCTGAGGGGCCTGTCGGACGCACGCTCGAGTTCTTGACGCAGGAGCTCGGACGCGAGTTCAATACCGCCGGGTCAAAATCGGCCAACGCGGACATCACCCGACTTGTCATTGAGGCGAAGGCCGAACTCGACCGAATCCGTGAGCAACTTGCCAACATTGAATAGCCCAACCTTCCATCGCGCCGGAATCCTCTTCGTTCTCTCCGCCCCCTCCGGCGCCGGGAAGACAACGCTCACCTCCGCGCTCCGACAAAAACCCGACTTTGTTTACGCCGTCTCTTGCACGACCCGTGCGCCTCGCTCGGGCGAAGTCGATGGAGAGGATTATTTTTTTCTCAATCCTGACGAATTCGCGCGACGTGCCGCAGCCGGGGAGTTTCTGGAGTCTGCCGAAGTCCACGGTTGTTCCTACGGAACGCTCAAGGCGACCGTATTGGAAAATCTCACGCGGGGCGTCGATGTTTTGATCGATATTGACACGACTGGAGCGAACTCAATCCGATCCTGCACCGACCCGGTGATCACGTCCGCGCTCGCCGACGTTTTCATCATGCCCCCGGGCCTTGATGAACTCGCCCGACGCCTGCGCAAACGCGGCAGCGAGACCGAGGAGCAGATCGCCACCCGTCTCCGGAATGCCGCTTCCGAAATGGCCCACTGGCGGGATTATCGATACACGATCATCAGCGGATCCATGGAAGAGGATATCGAAAAATTTCGCGCCGTCATGCGGGCCGAGCGCTACCTCAGCCGACGACTCAACTTGGAATGAAAAAGAACATCATCCTCGGCATCACGGGATCCATCGCCGCCTACAAGTCCGCCGATATTGCCAGCCGCCTCGTTAAAGAGGGGTATGATGTTTTCGCTGTCATGACAAATCATGCGACCGAGTTCATCACACCGCTCACGCTCCAGACCCTGACCCGCCATCCGGTGACCACCGGCATCTTTGATGAAAAGGAATCCTGGCATCCCGGCCACATCGCACTGGCTGATCGCGCGGACCTCCTGCTCATCGCACCGGCCACAGCGAATGTTCTCGCGAAACTCGCCAACGGAATCGCTGATGACGCTCTCACATCGATCGCACTTGCCACCCGTGCACCGATTCTTATCGCGCCGGCGATGAACGGAAAAATGTGGGCTCACCCCGCGACCGTCGCGAATACGGCACTCCTCAAATCCCGCGGTGCAAAATTCATCGGACCCGAGCGCGGCCTGCTGGCATGCGGCTACGAGGGCCTCGGACGACTTTGGAACGTTGACGGAATTCTCGCAGCCGCCACCGAAATTCTAGAACCGCGTTCCGAAAAGTCGCCGCGGCGTTCGCGAAGCGTCTCAAAATAAATCAAGAAAATTTGTGGAAATTTGTTGACGCCCATTACGCGGGGACTTATTCACAATGCCAGTGAGTTATTCACAATATGTTCACAGACAATTTTCCGCATTTGCGGACTGAAAGGGGGGATATCGAATGCCAGTAGCAAAAAAGAAACCAGCC
>JBMOHW010000009.1:0-38496 GCA_049317665.1 Terrimicrobiaceae bacterium
ATAACCAAGTCTCAGACTAACTCTTTACCTGGCTCGAAAAGGTGCGTCCGCTCACGATCACCACGTCGAGCCACGGAACGGTGAGACCTTTGTCCCGGAGCTTCCATGCAAGCGAAATGGCCCGGTCCCAATCCTGCTCGGTGCAGGCGCGGTAAGGAATCACAGAAAAGTGCTGACCGAGGCGACGACGCTCCTCCGAGCACTTCCAACCGGACGGGCGTGCACCATTGCGCCTCATAAACTTCCAGCAATCCCTCGAGGGCCAGTTTGACTTCGAGGCGCCCGCTCCGGCGAAGTGACTCGATCCAAACGGATGAATCAACGAGAACCATCAGTCTTTGATCAAGGCCGGCACAGGGTTCGCGAAATCAATATCTCCGCCAACGGGATCCGGGTAGTCAAATGCTCCCTCACGGATTAAGCGTCCAAATTCCTTGGCCCGCTGGCGCCGAACGAATTCCGTGACGGCTTTCGCTAATGCCGGACTCTTGCTTTTCTCACCGGTTAAAGCCATCACTTCCTCCAATACATCCTCTGCAATGTCCACGCTGATTCTCATGAAAAAACAACATGCCGCACATTGCAGCATGTCAATATCATTTAAGAATCACTTTTCATCATCGATGAGATGCCTCTAAGCAAATGAAACAACTGACCGGAAATGCGGTTGCTCCTCGTTCAAACTTCCCGCGCCGCTATCGCGGCGATGGCGGCGGCGCCCCGGATTCGCGAAATGTGATCCGCCCTTTGCTGAGATCGTAGGGCGACAACTCAACCGTCACCTCATCACCGGGAACGATACGAATAAAATTCTTTCGCATCTTTCCAGAGATATGTGCGAGCACAATATGCCCGTTGGGCAGCTTCACCCGGAACATCGTCCCGGGCAAAACATCGACTACAACGCCCGGGCTTGAAATACACTCGTCCTTTGCCATCCAATAGTTGTGTATCAGACTTCGGTCTCAAGATCAACCCATCGCACTAACGCGGCCAAGTTCTGCCGGGAATCTGCATGCCATGCGAACGGTGTTTCCTGCATTCGACCAAGTGCACAGATTCGTGACGCCCCGAGCTCCACAAGTTGCGAGGCATTTCGCATCGTCGCGGGATATATTCCGATCGCTCCGATACAGTTTCGAATCTTCCCTAAAGCGGAGCCAAGATCCTCCGGGAGGGGTTTGACAAAAATGAACCGATCGAGCGGCGAAATGCGAAAATCCGTGTCCGCTTCAAAAACAACCGTCCACCCCGGGATCCCATCGCTGTGCCATATCTCGGTTTGAGAAGAGTTCGCGGCCTCAAACGCGATCACCTCACGAAACTGTGCGATTCGCGCACGCTCGCCAACCGACAAACCACGCGGGGGATTCGTCTGGTGCATTTTTTCCAACTCCATTGCTAGCCGGCGAGCATAACCGCGCGCATCGCCGGACACGTAAAAAACATGCGGCGACATGCATCCCGCCTGATCAAAAAGTGAAACATCGCGCGCAGCCTCCGAACAACTCCGGAACTCCGAATCTCCGAAAACCACCGCAAAGCTGACCCGGTGCCCGTGTCCCTCGAATATCCGTCCTGGAGGACACTCGGCCCGAAGCGTTGCAACCGTCGCGTCGTCGCCAAAGACCACCCACGCGTCCGCCGCGTCTTTCCAACCCGGCTTAATCTCGCGCGAGCACTCGAGGTTGGCCGAAAGTTTGGGCGAAAGAAATTTAGGAAAATCTTCCAAACATCCGAGGCCTTCCGTCGGAAACTTCACGAAATTTCGCGCCCCAAGGAGGAGACCACGCAACATCGTCTGCAGAGCCGCATGGGGAGTGTTACCGCTCACCACATGGAGGATCGTCTTTACCGGAACCGCTCGGGTGAACCCATTCGCGTATTTGTGAAATCCATCCAGGGCCAGCTCGCTCCCGAGCTCCAACCGAATCGCCTCGATCATCGCCTCAGCACTGGGCGGGTAGAGCTCGGGATATCTCGCCGCAGCCACCGCGAGTGCCACGGCACGTTCCCTCGTTGTCATGAAAGCATTTCCTCCGCTGATCGTGAACACCCACGCGGAAGTGCCGCCGGATCGCGCCCGAGCAAGTCAAATCCTTCCCCACGCCGGATCGCAAGGTCTCTCGTCCGAATCGCGCTCACCGATCCGAGGTTTGCGATATCAAAGATCTGTAGGACGCCAGTTTGCCCTTCCCCGACTTCACTCCCGCTCACGGGATCAACCACGCGTCCACGGCACCAGGGTGGTCCCGAATGCACCCCAAATCCCCGGGAGTAAAACTGCGAACTCAATTCCGTCATTCCATACTCGTTCCATACCGAATCGGCCGGGAGTCCGAGCTTGGACTCAAAAAGATCATAGAGAACTTCCTTCGGCATTTCACGTCGCGAGCCTTTGTAGCCCCCGGTTTCCACCGCGAGACTTCCCGCGGGGAACGAAAGTCGCCTCTGACCGAGCCACTCGAAGAAATCCAAAAAAGCCAGTGCCGTGCCGAACAACACGGGCCGATCTGCCGATCCCAAATAACCGACCAACCGTTCCCATTCGCCAAAGAAAAATCGTCCTTTGGCCGTCAACCACGAAGCCATCTGGCTGAGCGAGGAGTGCGGGCACTCCGCTGCTGTCGGAATGATCGCCACGACACGTCCCATCGGTAGCCCTGCCCGGACCCAGCCGAGCTTGGCAGATTGCTCATAAAGCGAAAGGGAACAGAAGTGGTGTTCCCCGAACCCCTCCCCGGTTGTCCCACTCGTTCGAAATATCCGGATCGTCCGCTCGGCCTCAAAAGCCCTCAACGCGACTCGCCGAAACACCTCAACAGGAACCGCTGGGATCTCACGCCAGTCGCGCGGCTGGGGCCTTCCAGTGCAAAATCGACCGTATTCCGGACACGCGATCCGTTGGAACTCAAACACCCGCATCGCCATTTCTTCAAAACCCGTGGCCCCAGTTGCCATCCATTGGGAAATCTCGGATTCGAATGCGGCATAGTTATTGCTTCGCTCGGTCATGTTCTCATGATTGCCTTTGTGACGGAATTGTCACAAAGGGTATTTGGCAAAATCCTTGGGAACCCTTGAATTAAGCCGTTGTATCTCGTGAACATCCTCCATCTCCGATATCTACCGGTGTTCGTCGCCCTTCTTTGCACGGCTCAAATCTTCGCACAAGGCGGCGCCAAGCCTCAAGGACTGACTGCTCAGGAGTATGTCGATCAGGCGGGCCGCCTCTTCCTCGACGGCAAGTTTTCTGAGGCGGCGGCGATGTATCAAGAGTTCGAAACCAGCTACGGAAAATCCGAGGAGGCTAAGCCCCTCCTCCGCTCCACTCTCTACCGTCTCGCAATGAGCTTCGTTCAAATGAAGAAGTTCGACGAGGCTCTCGAGGCGATTAGTAAAGCCCTTGCCGCCCAGCCCCCGCTCCAGAAAGCGGAGATTCAGGAGCTCACCTTTTGGCTCGGTGTCGCAAATCTGGAGGAGGAAAATTTTGCAGAAGCCCGCGAGGCTTTTGAAAAATTCATCGCTCTCTTCCCGGCTGGTTCCGAACGAAACCCGAGTTACGTCCAACAGTTCCCGGCAGCCGTCAGGATCTCCGAGGCCCGGCTCCTCATCGGCAGCGCATGGCTTCTGGAAGATAAGTTTTCTGAAGCGGCCGAGTTCTACTCCCGGGTTAAATCCGATTTGGGTCCCGAAAACCGTGGACGCGCCACCGTCCTTCAACTTCTCTCTCTCATCGAGAAAGACGACAACGAGGGCGCCATGAAACTCATTTCGGAGGAATACCCCCGGATGTCCGATCTTGCCCAGCTCATCACCTTCCAGACCCTCACCCTCGAACTCGGCAACCGCTGGCTCGACCAAGGCGAATACCGAAAGGCGATCATTTGTCTCCAACGCGTCTGGACCTCCGACCGCCTCCTCCGCCATCAGGAATCCAGATTGCAGGATCTCGAGACCCGACTCGAGGCCGCCGAGGCTAACCCTCGCGGGGACCCCTACACAAAGATGCTCCTCGCGCAGCTCATCCAAAAGGTGAAGCGCGAAATCGAAAACTTCGAGAAGATCTCCAGCTTCGATGCCGCCCTCCGCCTGCGCCTCGCGACGGCCTATCAAGCCATGAAGCGATATCGCGAGGCAGCCCTGATCCTTCAGGACATGCTGGAAAAGATGCCCCCGGACAAAATCGTCGAGCAGGCTTCAGTCAATCTCGTCCAGTCCTGGTTCGAGATCGAGCGATGGCCGAAAGTCTCGCCTGCAGCGAAGGCCTTCGTCGCAAAGTTCCCGCAGTCCCCAAGTGTCCCGCTCGTTCTCTACCTGTCGGGCCTCGCCGAACAGAAAGACAACCGCTACGACGAAGCCGTCGCGTCCTTCGATACGATCATCAAGAGTCACCCCGACTCCGATTTTGCGGCCCGCGCCCTTTTCATGAAGGGCTTTACCTTTCTCCTCGCCGAACGGAACAAAGAAGCTATCGCGGTCTTTCAGGAATTCCCCCAAAAGTTCCCGAAACACGAACTCAGCGAGGCCTCGTCCTATTGGCGCGGAATGGGCTATTCGCTGGATAAACAATTCGAAACATCCCGCTCGGCGATGGATGAATACCTCGCCCAATATAAGGACGGCCAATACGTCGCCAACGCCGTATTCCGCAAGGCCTACTGCGCCCAGCAGATGGAAGATTACAAGACGAGCATGAACGAACTTCGCACATTCCTTCGAAAGTTCCCGGGCAACGAGCAGACCGACGAAGCTCGTGTCCTCCTCGGAGACGCCCTGATGAACGAAGGAGAAATGGAAGAGGGCATCGCGGTCTTCAAAGGCATCTCCCCAGAGCAGACGCGATTCTACGAGGAGGGCGTTTTCAAAGTCGGAAAAGCCCTCAAGCTCATGGACGAGCCCGACCGCCTCCTCACGCACATGCAGGATTTTCAAAAACAGAATCCGCGCAGCCCACGCGTAGCCGAGGCGATCTTCCAGATTGGCACCGTCTACCGCCAGAGGGATCAACCGGACAAAGCTCGCGAGATCTACTGGCAGGCGATCAGCGAGCACGGCGATGACGCCTCGATCCGCTCCGTCGAAGACCTTTTTCCCGCCCTCCAGCGTCTCTACAAGGGCGACGACGCACCGCAATACCTCGCCGCACTCCGCGACCTCCAGACAGAAGCTCGTGCCAAGGGAAAAAAGCACCTCACAATTCGAGCCCTCTGGGCTCAGGGCACCGCGCTCCGGAAATCCGACCCTCAAAAATCCCAGGAACTCATGCTGGAAGCCGCCACCATGGCTGATGTCCAGACAACCAGCCCCCTCCTCCTGGCTGACTTTGCAGACGCTTTGCAGTCCGCCGGAAAATCCCCCGAGTCGATCGCGATGTATCGCGACCTCGTTAAATGGAACCCCCGTGCCGCTCAAAAGGACCGTGCTCTGGCGGCCTTGGGATTTGCGGAAGTTGCCAATGGCAACGAAAAGGCGGCTCTCGACTGGTTCGACCGTTTCGAACGCGAATCGCTCGGATCCGCCGTCGTCGGCAAAGTCCTTCTTGCAAAAGCGGATCTCCTCACCAAGCGCGGCAAGCCGGACGAAGCCCGTGCCGCTCTGGAATCGCTCCTCGCTCACCGCCTCTCGAGCGGAAAGGAAAAGGCCGAGGCTCTCTATCGCATTGGCGAGAGTTACATGGTCGCCGGCAAGCCCGAACTTGCGATTCCCTATTTCCAGCGCATTTACGTGATGCACGGTCGCTGGGGCGACTGGGTCGCCAAAGCCTATTTCCGAAGCGGTCAGGCTTTCGAAAAAATCAATGACTCCTCGAGCGCGCGCAAGTCTTACCAAGAGCTCACGGAAAAAGAAGACCTCGCGGCATTCCCGGAGACAGCGTCCGCGAAGTCTCGCCTCGACGCCCTCGGCGGCCCAATCGCGGAGGAAACACCCAAAGGATGAAACCGTTTCTCGCTGCCCTCATCATCGGGTTCTCCACCGTCCAAGCGCAGGATGTGCTATTCCTCCGCAACGGGGAAAAGCGTGCCGGGCAGATCGTGAGCGTCGATGCCAATATGTATCGCCTCCAGGTCCCACTCCCGACGCCGCCGGGCAGCCAGGCTCCGGCGGCATTCGCCTCGGTTTCCGTTCCCCGCGCAGACGTTGAGGCGATTCAGTTCTCGCCCGATCCCTCGCTGGATCAACTCCTGCGCGCTCCGACCCCCGCTCAAATCACTGACTTGAGAGCCCGTTGGACAAAAGCCGTCCCGTGGCTCGGGATTCCCAAATCTCCCGCCGCACAAATCGGAAACGCCCTCGCCAATACCCTGCTCAAATCCGGTAACGTCGCGGACGCAACCCAAGCACTCGAACTCTTCACAAAGATCGAGTCCGAGGCATGGAACGCCGACGATCAACTCGCCGCGCGACAAGGCCGCCTCCGCGCCATGGTCGCCACCGGAAATGCGAAGGACGCCGTCAAGGAGGCGGAAGAGCTCGCCAAAATCACCGAGGACCCCGCTGTCCTCATTGAAGCGAAATACATCCTCGCCGAGGCAGCCTCAACGACTCTCAGGAAACTTCTCGAGGAAAACCCCCGCTGGGAGGAGGACATCAACGTCATCCCGGAACGAAACCGTCTGTATCATGAGTCCATCGATCTCTACCTTTACCCATCCCTGTTCGAGGGCTCCGAGACCGATCCCTCAGCCCGCGGGCTCTGGGGTGCCGTTGAAGTTTACAGAATGGTCGCTGAACCGCTGAATGCCCTCGAGTGCGCCAGAGACATCACTGTCATTTATCCAGGCACAAAATACGCCGCGCTCGCCAAAGAGTATATCGCCTCACTTCCCGCCGACCAGCAGGCTGTCGATCCGGAGAAGGAGGCGAAAGCGGATCAGCTCCCCGGCTCCGAAGAATCATCAACTGAAAAAACAGAAAAGAAATCCCATGAAACCAAAGACCCAAAAACATCCTGAAGCCGCCGCGATCCCGCATCGTTCCATCCCGCTCATGCCTGCCTTGGCGATCCTCGCCGCGGGACTGGCGTTCTTCCCCTCCACCGCTTCCGCGATGGGGGTTGCGACCGACAAAAGCTTGCTGGACCTTTACCGCGAGGGCGGTCCGATCATGCACCTCATTGCCCTCTGTTCCGTGGCTGTGGTGGCTCTCGGTGCCTATTGCGGAATCATGTTTCGGAAAGGAAAACTCATGCCCCCGGCCATCGTCGAGCAGTTGAACAACCTCATGAGCCAGCGTGACCTCCCGGCAGCTTACCAATTCTGCCAATCCAACCCAGGCCCGCTCACAACCGCTCTCAGTGCCGCTCTCACAAAGGCGAACTTCGAGCGGGACATGTATAACAAGTCGGCCATGGAGAACGCGGTCTCAGACGAATGCTTTCGGGACGAGACCAAGATGATGGTCATCGTCAACTACCTAAATACCTTTGCCGTCCTCGCCCCGATGATCGGTCTGCTCGGAACCGTTGCGGGAATGATCACGAGCTTCAGCGCCCTCACCGCCGGAAAAGCCGAGGCAACCGACCTCGCCAAGGGTATCGGCGAGGCCCTCATCGCCACGGGCGGCGGTCTCCTCCTCGCTATCCCCGCGATGTTCCTCTACTTCTTCTTCCGCGGAATGCTCACTTCCAACATGGCCGATGTCCACAAGGCCCTCTCGCACATGCTGGATCTCTTCACCGGCGAAGCTCATGGCGTCGCTGATGCTTCTCAGGTCACCTACGAGCAGCCCGTCGCATCCCCGGAGTAAATTCATGTCTGCCACACGTCGCCGGATGCGGAGAGTTCATCACGAGGAGATCGGTCTTCAGATCGCTCCCATGATCGACGTTACCCTCCTCCTCCTCTTCTTCTTCATGCTGGCGGGAAAAATTACCAAGGGCGAAAAGCTTCTCGATATCAAGGTGCCGAAAGCCACCGCGGGAAAAGTCCCGGTCAATGAAGGAGACCGCGATGTCGTCAATATCGATGACAAGGGCCAGTTCTTCAGCGGAAGCCGGCCGGTAACGACCAAGGAACTCACTGCCCATCTCAAACAACGCTTCAAAGACTACCCGCCTCTCAAGCTCTACGTGCGGGCCGATGCCGGCACTCCGGGCAAGAAAATCAAGGAAGTCATGGCCATCGCAACCGAGGCCGGTGCTATCGACGTCATCTTTGGCGTCATCCAGAAATGAGACGCGTCGAACATCCCCAGATCGAGCTCCAGATCGCACCGATGATCGATGTGTGTTTTCTGCTCCTCTTTTTCTATATCCTCACCTCGAAGCCGGTGAAGCCGGAGGCGGATATGGACATGACTCTTCCGGGCACCGTCGCCCAGGAGGAAGCCCTCGACATCCCGGACGAGCAGCGCATCACGATTCAGGACAACGGGCAGATCATCCTCAACGATCTCGCTCTCGACAAACCCGACTCGCCGGAACTCCCTGCCTTGCTCGCCACGCTGAAGCGCTTCAAAGAGACCGCCGATGCGAACAAAAGCCAGGCGCTCATCACCGTCGACGTCTCGGATGCCGCCAAGCATCAGCGTGTCATCGATGTGCTCGGCGCTTGCGCCAACGCGGGAATTCAAGGTGTCACATTTGCCGGGGCCTCGGACGACGAACAATGACGACGGATACCGCCAGCGTTCAGCAGAATCAAAAAAGCCGGATCCGCCGGCTGATCATCACGGTCATCATCGTGAGCGTCGGCATCCACCTCGTGGCCGGGCTCGTCGCAGGTGCTGTGATTGTCGCCCGTTATCTCACAGCGCCACCAGCGGAGTTCAAAGCCGCCCGCGATATCCGGCTCCCGGCAAAACAACGCGAGCACAAGATGAACATGGCGGCTTTTGACGGCATGACTCCCAAGCCGAGTTTCAACGACAAAATGCAGAGTATCCGACCGACGGCATTTGCTCTTCCCGAAATCCCGAAGATGGACATGGACCAGATGCTCCCGCTCGATCCCTCCGAGATCGTTTCCGACCAAGCCTCCAGCCTCGTCGGCAGTGGCGGACTCGGGAATGGCAGCGGCAGCGGAGGGTCGGGAAGCGGCGGCGGACTCGGCGGCACGGGAATGAGCTTTTTCGGGATTCAATCCAACGGTAAGAGGATCCTGCTACTCTTTGACGTCTCCACCAGTGTGGTCACCAAGGCCAACAAAGCGGGTGTGCCGCTCTCAAAGATTCAGCAGGAAACGATCACCCTGATCAGCAAACTCCCCATTAGCGCCCGATTCGGAATCATCCAATTCACCCAGAACTACAAGCCGTTCAACAAAGACCTCCTGCCAGCCACCGACCAAAACCGTGCGGCGGCACTCGAATGGATCAAGACCGAGTGGGTCGAAGCGGGAATGATGCCGGGCGGCGGCAAGGTCATTAGCAATCCCCGTGGAATCATCGGTGTGCTGGAACAGGCCGCCAAAATGCAGCCGGACGTCATCTTCCTCATATCGGACGCAAGCTTCCAGAGCGGCACGAACACGATCCCCTGGCCGGACGTCGAGGCCGTAACCACCGGATCACTTCAGGGCACCGAAGGCTGCAAGATTCACTTCATCGGCTTCGAGATGAAGCCGGAGGACAAAAAGGAAATCGGCAACATTGTCCGCAAATCCCGCGGCAAGCTCCGAGAGATCAAGTAGGTCCTCCCGCGGGGGCATCAGGGGAAATTCCTTGGAATTCCCACTTTCGGAGCATTGACCTTCGCAGGGACTCCGGTATCTTTCACTCCTAAATCTATGAATCTGAACAACCTCACCTCTTTTTCCGCCGAACCTTCATCGAGCAAGAATGTTCTTGCCGGAGATGTGGAGATCACGGGGACTTTGAAATTTGAAAGCGAATTGATTTTCGACGGCAAACTTGATGGCGAAATCGTTTCCGACGGCGTATTGACGCTTGGAAAAAACGCGCAAGTCAAAGGCGAAGTCCGCACGAAAGCTGTGACGGTTCACGGAACCGTTCATGGCAACATCACGGTCACAGAGCGTTGCGAGCTCAAGGCCAGTTCACAACTCAATGGCGACCTCAAAGCCATGCGGATCATCATTGAAGAAGGCGCAACATTCATCGGCAAATCCGAAGTCACCCCGGCCAAGACAGCGACCAACGCTCGGAGCGTAACACCCGCAGCAGATTCTTCCCGGAAATCTCAACCTGCCGAATCAGCGGCCTAAGCCGCTACCATGGAATCGGGCACCCAGAAGAAGCCGTTCCATTGCCCGTCGTGCGGCTTCGTCCAACTCGAACCGCCGCACCTCATCTCAACCTATTGCCGCGCGTGCGGCGATTATTACGAAGTCCGGAGGCCGGGCGCAGCCACGCGGGCTCGCTCGGTTTTTCCCCCGCTTCCCCCGCTCACCGCGCAGCGAAAGGATGTCTTCTGTCATCGGTGCGGGACGACGCATGGAGTTTCCGTCCATGCGAAATGCACAATTTGCCCGGGATGCAATGCCGGCATCGACCTCGTCGATATCGAGTTTCTCAGCCCGGCCTCGCGACCGGTCGACACCCGTGGAAATCTCTTTGTCGGACCAGATGCGGCTCTTGGTAGTTCCTGGATCATCTGCGGATCGGCGCGAATTGAAGGTCGGGTCTCCGGTCCACTATGCTCGGAGGGTGAAGTCGTTCTGGCAACAACCGCCAGTCTCGTTTGCGAGATCAACGCACCCACGGTAGTGATTGAAAAGCGGGCGCGGGTTCAACTGACGATGCCTATCGAAACAGACTCGCTCGTTGTGAGGGGACACCTGACAGGCATCGTTCGCTGCAGAGGTCTGGTTCACATTCTGCGCGGGGGCGTGCTGGAAGCTGATGTGCGAGCCCGCTCCGTGATTGTCGAGAAGGGCGGATGCCTGACGGGTGACCTCCAGGTCGATCGTTCCCAGCCACATCTCCCGGGTAGGTCGTTCGGAGATCGGCGAGTGAGGCGCGAGTTCAGCCCGCTGATGACCGCACATCCGAGCCCATCCTCTTGACCCGCCCTCAGAGGCGGATTCCGAGCTTCCGATAAGCCGTTCGGATTTCGGCCATCAACTGCTCACTCGACCTCCCATTCAAAAGGATCGCGAGCGCCTCTTTCTCAAACGCCGCCTTCTTCTCCTCGGAAGTCAAAATCTCTGGAGCTTCTGGCGGCTTCAAGCCGGCGGGCCATCGATAGCGACCGTTTGGCAAGCTTTCGACACCGGGCAACTTTTTGAATTCCTCCAACTCGGCCAGATACGTTTCGACAACCAACTTCTGCCGACCGACGCTCCGAAGATATCGAACAAACGGGGATCCGTCGCCCGGCGGGTCGAGGTGCATGAAAAAGTAAACGAGCAGATAGGAGGTAAAGTAGAGGCGACGCGCCTGCTCCGGATCCGAGGCCAGCGTGGCGTTCCATTTTTTGTTTGTCATCCAAAAGAGGTCTTCGAGCGGATACGGCTCGGGCACACCCCCGCGACGCTTGAGCGAGTCGATGTAGTCTCGGAGTCCGGACTTGGCCGCTGCCAAACGAAACACTCCAAGCCTCAACGGGAGAATGTTCGTGTATTCCGCCGTCCCCTCGACAACCCACTGCGGGAGAATCTCCAGCCAGGCATGCATCATCTGGTGCGTGAGCTCGTGAACCAACGTGTCGGAATTATAGTCCGTATTCTTCGCGAAGCTTTTTCCCATTTCACGAATTCCGAGGCTTTCAAAGGGGATGATGAAAAGCTTGCGAGGTCCGAAATAAACTCCACTGGAACCTTTCGGTCCGCCCGCTTCCTCGTAGCGGGTTCGAGATTTCACGAGGAGAGCACGAAAACGGTCACCAGATTCCGGCTTGGGCTGGATGCCCCACGGGAGGGCTTTGACGAGTTCGTAAGTCGCCTCAAAATTCCGGGCGACATCGCGGAGCAGATTTTGCGTGAGCTTCCCTTCACTGGTGAATTCGAAGTGTTCGGTGCGGTAGACAAACTGCCCCGTCGCCTCATCCTCACTGACGATCTCCACAGCCACCCTGTTCCCATCGACTCCGACCGCATCCGGCAAAACGATGGGCTGGCTCTCGGTCCACTCGCGGAGATAATCCTGATCCGCCGCGCTCAGGTCGGCGACCGCGACGGTCACCCGCTGGCCGGTCGCCAGCAACAGGATCACGTTTGCGCCACCGCTCGATACCAACGCTGCTTTCGCTTCTTTACCGCCGGGAAGAATCCAGGTTCGAACGGGATTCGCACGGGGTAGCTCCGCCGCAGACATTTGGACGGTCACCACGAACCCGCAAAGCCCTGCAAGAATCCTATTCCTCAATGAAGACATCCATTTGCTGGCCGACGTAGACCGGGAAATTGGGCGTGGCGAATTTGAAAATCACCTGAAGCACCCGTGTATCCACCCGCTCCGTGCTTTCACCAGTGAGCGAGCGTTTGGGCAGCACGTAGGGCTCGATGCGGACAAACTCGAGCGGTATCGCCTGCTCGCGACTTCCCTTGAGAAATGCCACGGCCGTGCATCCGGGCCGCACACGCGGAGCATCGGATTCATCGACCTCGGCGCGGAGCTGCAATTCGCGGATGTCGCCGAGCAAAATCGCGGTCTCCGACGCATTCACGGCAGCGTATTCCCCGGCCCGGATGTTGACGAGGAGAACGGTGCCCTCTCTCGGGGCCCGGACCGTCAGGAGATCGAGTTTGACCTGGGCGTCATTCAGTTCGGCGTTCGCAAGGGACAGATCGGCGCGGGACCGCTCGGACTGACGCTGCGCTGTCTGCAGTGCGAACTCCACACGCCGCATCTCATCGACGCTTGCCACGTTTTTTTGCCGAAGTTGCGATGTGCGATCGAATTGATCCTGACGATCAGCCAGCAACGTTTGGGCTTCAGCGACCATGGCAGTCTGAACCGCGACCCGCGCCTCTTGCGTTTTTACTGCTCCCTTCGCATCCCTCGAATCCATCGTGAAAAGGACGTCGCCGGTTTTCACCACATCACCCACACGGACGTTGACCTTATCGATCAACCCGGAGGCGGACGGAGCGATTCGGACGTTTTCGTTGACGCTCTCGACGAGGCCCCGCGCGCCAATCGAATTGGCATACGGCGACTGAGGCGGCGGAACCAGCGGGGTCGGCTCGGGACCGCTCTGCCGCAGACGGGCAACAATGGCGACAACGGCGATGACACCAATGATGGCAATGTAAATGGTCGGACGATTAAGCATGGTGATAGTCTTTCGGATCCTCAAAAATTCCGGTCACGCGCCCATCTTCCATCTCGGCGATCCGATCGGCAAAATGATAGATCCGGCTGTCATGCGTAACAACGATCACGCATCGATCGGGCTGCAGCGCACTGGATTTGAGAAGCTCAAGGGTCTTCTGCCCGGAAGCGGCATCGAGCGCCGCCGTCGGCTCGTCGCAGATCACGAGCTGGGGCTCGTGGACCAGGGCGCGGGAAATCGCCACCCGTTGCTGCTGGCCCCCGGAAAGCTGATTGGGAAACGACCGGGTCTTCTCGCCAATTCCCAGCTCGGCCATCATTGAACCGGCGCGCTTCTCGGCCTCGTGCAGCCGGACCCGGTTCAGAACCAACGGGACCGAGACATTCTCTGCCGCGGTCAACGTCGGGATGAGATTAAACTGCTGGAAAATGAATCCGATCTTCTCGCAGCGGAACTGCGTCAGGGCGGAATCCTTCATCGTCCGAATATTGTGACCAAACACCTGCACTTCCCCCTCCTCGCAGCGGAGCGTTCCGCAGATCACGCTGAGCAAAGTGGTTTTTCCGCATCCCGAAGGACCGACAATCATGAGCAGCTCCCCGAATCTCGCCTCCAGCGTCGCCCCCTTAAGCGCAAACGTCCGCGCATCCCCCGAAGGAAACGACTTCACGACATTCTTCACGCGCACGGCGATTTGATCCTCGTCACGACTCATCGGAAGACCACCGCAGGTTCCAACCGGGCGATCTTGATCAACCCAATCGTTGCCGAAAAAATGCAGATGAAAACAATGACAGCGGCAACAAACGCCGGAACCTGCCAGGGCATGAAGAAGGGCGGTTGTTCTTTGGCGAGAACGACATTGCCGAACCATGCGGCCAGTCCCACGCCGATCCCGTAACCGACAAACCCGACCGAGAACGCTTGAAGCAGAACCATCGCCGTGAGCACTCGCATCCGCGCCCCCATCGCCTTCAACGCCGCCAGAAAACGCAGGTTGTCGTAAACAAAAAGGTAAAACGTCTGCCCGGCGATGGCGATCCCGACAATCACCCCGAGAATCACCACGGTCCCGAAAGAAATCGGGATCCCGGTATTCTTGATATACCAGAAGACCGTAAGCCAAAACAGATCGTCTTTCGCAATGGCCCTCAATCCGGGCAGTTTGCTCAAGCGGGCGGCGAGTTCCTGATCGGAAACCCCGGGCACCGGACCGGCGAGCACGTAACTGAGTTGCTTG
The DNA here is from genome assembly GCA_049317665.1 of Terrimicrobiaceae bacterium. GTDB lineage: Bacteria > Verrucomicrobiota > Verrucomicrobiia > Chthoniobacterales > Terrimicrobiaceae > JBBRHN01. Next base: position 14,418 of record JBMOHW010000009.1, read on the forward strand.
CGCGATGGCTTCGCATACTCCATCGCCCGGTCAAACGTCGTATAAATATATGGCTGACCAAGGAAACTCCGGTTCACGTGACAGATCCCGACGACACGGGCTTCCTTGTCGTTGATCTCAAATGTCGTCCCGAGTTGGACAGTGATTCCCTTCCCGCGAAACTTTTCCACCGCGACCTGATCGACGACGACAGCATTCGGCAATCGCAGATCTTCGATTTTCCCCTCCCTCATATCCATCGGTCGACCCGTCAGCGTCCCCGTGTCGAGGCCGGTAAGTTGCACGTTTTGAAACGAACCGTCTGCCAGGCGGGCTTGCTCAATGCCTATGTAGAGAGGAACCGCCCATGCCACGCCGGGAACGCTCCGCACCCGCTCGATCTCGATTTGCCGCATCGGGATGACCTCGTTGGCCTGCTCGACCTTGGCATCCACGACCCACACCGGTGCCCCGATGTTCCGAACCGTCGCCGTCGTCCACATCATCAGCCCGCAAAAGACCGACGATTGCTGGCACATGAGAAGCGAACAAAAGGCCAGTCCGCACACCAGCATCGCATACTTCGCACGGTCACGAAAAAGCATCTTCAGCGCGATGGTTAGCACGTCGCTCCGCCTTTCGGGTCTTGTCGCTCACACATCGATTCGAAGAAATTGTTAATGCAGTTGATAATCGGCGTCAATTGACAAGTGACCTTCTCCGTCCTCGCCATATTTTGACTCGCGTCCGAAGTCAGACTGGCGAATAATTTCGTCCTTCATGAAATCCATCATCATCCTTCTCCTGATTTCCGTGACGATGCCCTTGATCGCGCAGGACGAGACGCCCGCTCCACTTGATGCAGCCAATGTGGACCTGCTCCGCGAGAAGGTTGGACAGGATGTCGTCGTCGAGGGTCCTGTCACGACCATCGGGACAACGTCGTCCAAAGGAATAACCTTCATCAACCTGGGCCTTCCGAAAAAGCAGGGGTTCGCCGCAGTAATTTTCGAGAAAAGCTACGGCGCTTTTCCATCGGGTTTCGACGCCTACCAAGACAAAAAGCTACGCGTAAAGGGAACGCTGAGCCTTTTTCAAAACGAGCGGCTTCAGATCGTCGTGACTTCGCCGGAGCAGATCGAGATCGTCAGTGAGCCATAAGGCTGTTCCCTCTCCGCCTTCCGTTGCGCGGAATTCGGGCTCGCCTCTCCCCTCCCCGCTGCCTAGTCTCTCGCCGCCATGATTAAGAAGTTGTCTATCGCTGCGGCTGTGCTGGCCGTTGTCGTCCTTGCAGGAGTGCTTTATTTTAAGCGTTCGGTGGGTCCCTCGGATGCCGCGACGCTGGTTCCGTCCGACACCGTTGTTTTTCTGAATATCCTCGACGTTCCACGCACAGCCCTCCGGTGGAATGGATCCGCATTGGCGAAGATTGGCAAAGAGCCGGAGATGAAGGCCTTTCTGGAGAAGCCGTTCGCGCGACTGAAGGATTCACCGGGCTCGATCGAGGCGTCGGGAATCCTCTCGTCCCTCAAGCCCGGGAACCTCTTCCTCGCGGTAACCGACGTTTCCGCGGCCCACATTGATGTTCTCGTTGGATTTCAATACTGGGGCGGCCGTGCCGAATTCGAAAAAGCCGTAGCTCGAATGCGCAAGGAACTCCCTGCCGACCCAACGCCGCCAACGACCGAGGTCTACGAGGGCCAGGAAATCGTCGCCTCGAAACACGGGGCCAACACTCTCTTTTCCGCGAGCCTTGGGCAATGGGGATTCGTCGCAACTCGGGCGGATGCCATCAAATTTGCCCTCGACCGCGCCTCGGGAAAATCCCGGGATGACACACTCGCTACGAACCCCCGTCTTCAGTCAGTCTCCTCCCATCTCCTCAAAGATCCTGACCTCCGGCTCTTCGTCCAACCGGAGAAGGCGGTCGAGGCCCTTCTCACTTTGGGCCAGGATTTCGGAGCGCAATCCATTCCTGAGCAGGTCGGATACCTGAAATCCGCCGAGGCCGTCGGAGCCACGTGGAAGATCGACGGGTTGATTCAACGCGACGCCATTTTTGTGCTCCGAAAGAATTCGGCCCCGATCCCGTCGCTCGGAAGGCAAGTCATGCAGCTGACCTCCAACACAACAGTCGCCTTCGTCGATGCCTTGGTGCCGACCGAATCTCTGACCCGATTGATCGCTTCGGTGCTCCCGACTCTCGCGACGAATCCCGACGTCGCCGCGATTATGGACCTCGGCACCCAAGCCTACGGGCCCGAGGCTGGCTTGGTGGCGAACTGGCCTGGAGGACAGATGGCACCATCCGTTCTCTTGGCAATCAAAGTCCGCGACAAGGAAAAGGCCGCACAATTTGTTTCCAGCACCCTCGCCGTGTTGCCCAATCATGTGGTTACGCAACAGAACGGACTTTCCATGTATTCCGTCCCGGCTTTTGGAAATCCCCTTGCCGCGCCAACGTTTGCGCAGACCGATGAGTTCCTCCTTTTTGGTCTCGATGCCACGTCGGTCTCGACGGCTGCCGGTCGCACAGCCGGATCGCCGACTCTGGAGACCGCTGCGGTGTTTCCCTCGTTAGCCGCTTCTTTCAACGCCGCGAACGAGGCGTTTGTCTTTGTGGACTCAGCCACCATCTTCGAACGCGCCTACACGGCTCTCCGGCCGGTTATTATTTTCGGGGCAACCGTCATGCCGGACATCGGCGCTTACATTGACACGGCCAAGCTACCTCAAACCGAGACCATTACAAAACACCTGGCTCCCATGACGCTGGCTCAGCAAGCCTCCGGAGAGGGCACGCTCATCGAGTCGAGCGGACCGATCACCGTGATCCAAGCCATCGTTGCTGGAACGCTCGCAGGCGGTGCCGCGAGCTCTGGCCTCGTTCCTCGCTGAAATCGTTTGCGGCGAAAGTTGGTTTTTCGTTGCAAACCTCCAAACCTGAACGATAGGTTCCGCGCCGCTGCCATTGCCTTTGCCGAAACCAACCTTTCCTAAGACCAAATCATGATTCCATTGTTCGCCGAAGTCCTGACCACAACGAACCCCGCCGACTTGAAGATCTGGGCCTATGTTGGTTTCATTGCTCTCGTCTTCGTTTTCCTCGCCCTCGACCTAGGTGTTTTTCATCGCGACGCCCACGAGGTGAGCATGAAGGAATCGCTGGTTTGGTCCGCGATTTGGTTGACATGTGGCATTTCTTTCAGCGCATTCGTTTTCTTTGCCTACGAGAATCACTGGCTTGGACTCGGGCTGAATACGCCAAAGTATCTTGATGGAGCGATCGCGTTGGGTGAAGTAACCGGCACGGTGGCGATGATCCAGTATCTCACGGGCTACGTCGTTGAGAAATCGCTCGCGATGGACAACATCTTCGTCATCGCAATGATCTTCGGGTTCTTCGCGATCCCTGCCAAATACCAACATCGGGTTCTCTTCTGGGGCATCATCGGCGCATTGGTCATGCGCGGCGCGATGATCTTCCTCGGTGCCGAACTGATCATGCGCTACACGTGGATCTTGGTCTTCTTCGGATTCTTCCTGATCCTAACCGCCCTCAAAATGGCACTCATCAAGAGCCACGATGATCCGGGCAATAACGTGGTCGTGAAACTCGCGAAACGCTTTTTCCGAACCGTTGACTTCTTTGACGGCCAGAAGTTTTTCACCCGCCGCACGGTTCCGCCCGTTTATATCAAGGATCCCGCGACGGGGGAGGAAGTCCATGCGCCCGCCGAACCGGGAACCCTTTCGCTGAAAAGCGCGGCAACCCCTTTGTTCCTCGCCCTCATTATGGTCGAGGTTACCGACCTGGTTTTTGCCGTCGATTCGATTCCGGCGATCTTCGCCATCACACCCGATCCGTTCATCGTTTTTACCAGCAACATCTTCGCTATCCTCGGCCTGCGTGCCCTGTATTTCTGTCTCGCGGCGCTGATTTCGAAATTCCGTTTTCTCAAACCGGCTCTGATTCTCATCCTGGCCTTCGTGGGCGTCAAACTGCTCCTCCTCGCATTCCCTCCGTATTTCAACGACTTGGGATGGGCTGCAGGCGAAGTTAAGAGCATCAAGATCGATCCGATCGTCTCGCTGATTATTGTTCTCGCCACCCTCGTCCTGGCATCGGTTCTTTCAATCGTGCTACCGGAGAAGAAAGATCCATCCGACCAGGGCGCGACACACTGACGTTACAGAATGCGGCTCGGACGCGGTTGCCCGCGATTCTTTTTGATCAGACGCCTTGCCAGTCGGGCCGTCTGCGCTAAATTGGTGGACCAGTCTTTTCCATGAGCCAGACGCTACTCGACAAAGTATGGGCTGCCCACACCGTGCGCACCCTTCCCAACGGATCCACTCAACTTCTCATCGGCACACACCTCATCCACGAGGTAACCAGTCCGCAGGCGTTCGGGATGCTCCAAGATCTCGGGCTTAAAGTTCTCTATCCGACCCGCACGTTTGCGACGGTGGATCATATCGTTCCGACCGACGAACGCGAAGAGCCTTTCAGTGACAGTCTGGCGGATGACATGATCAAGGCGCTGCGGAAAAATTGCGCGGAGGCCGATATCAAATTTTTTGATCTCCCGAGCGGCCAACAGGGGATCGTTCACATCGTCGGACCCGAGCAAGGGATCACTCAACCGGGAACGACGATTGCCTGTGGAGACTCCCACACTTCGACTCACGGCGCATTCGGAGCCATCGCCTTCGGCATCGGCACCAGCCAGGTCCGGGACGTTCTCGCCACCCAAACCATGGCCATCCGCAAGCCGAAAGTCCGCCGAATCAACGTCAATGGATCCCTCACGCCGGGCGTTTATTCCAAGGATGTCATCCTCCACATCATCCGCGAACTCGGAGTCAACGGTGGCCTGGGCTACGCCTACGAATACGGGGGATCCACGTTCGATGCCTTTACCCAGGAGGAGCGGATGACCGTTTGCAACATGTCGATCGAAGGCGGCGCACGGGTCGGTTATGTCAATCCCGATGAAACGACTTTCGCCTATCTCAAGGGTCGTCCCTACGCGGCGAAGGGAGAAGCCTGGGAGCCCGCCGTCGCGCGCTGGAAAAGCTTCGCGTCCGACCCGGATGCCCACTACGACGACATCATCTCCTACAACGCGGCGGACATTGCTCCAACTGTGACGTGGGGGATCAATCCCGGCCAGGCAATCTTTATTCACGAGCGGGTGCCCCGCCCAGAAGACGTTCCCGAGAAAGATCGGTCGACGGCAGAGGAAGCCATCGCCCACATGCACTTAAAGCCCGGCGAGCCGATCAAAGGGACGAAGGTCGATGTCGCCTTCCTTGGCAGTTGCACCAACGGACGCCTGAGCGACCTCACGGAAGTCGCCCGTCACATCAAGGGCCGCCAAGTGCGCGCCGGGGTGAAGGCCATCGTCGTGCCAGGATCACAAGGCGTCGCCTCGCTGGCGGAGAGCATGGGCCTCGCGGCGATTTTCCGCGACGCGGGTTTTGAGTGGCGTGGAGCCGGGTGCTCGATGTGTTTGGGAATGAACCCTGACAAGCTCGTGGGCGATCAGCTTTGCGCGAGCTCGAGTAACCGGAATTTCAAGGGCCGCCAAGGCAGCCCGACCGGACGAACGGTTCTCATGAGTCCGCTCATGGTCGCCGCTGCCGCCGTCGCCGGTGAGATCGCCGACGCACGCGAAGTTTTCAACATCAAATAATTCCATGGCTTTAGAAAAAATCACCCAAGTGACAGGTCGCGGCGTCTACGTTCCTGGCGACGACATTGATACAGACCGCATCATCCCGGCCCGATTCATGAAGTGCGTCACATTCGACGGGCTCGGCGAGTTTACGTTTGCCGATGCCCGTGCCGCGACATCCGCTGAAGGCGGTGTCCATCCCCTGGACAACCCGAAGTTTTCGGGGGCATCGCTTCTGCTCTCAGGCTCAAACTTCGGCTGCGGGAGTTCGCGCGAGCACGCGCCGCAAGCCCTCTACCGGTTCGGGTTCCGAGCCATTCTAGCCGAAAGTTTCGCTGAGATTTTCTTTGGGAACTCGACGACGCTCGGCATGCCGTGCGCCGTCATGTCACCCGCGGACATCCGCTCGGTTGCCGCTTTGATCGAGTCGGATCCCGCAGCGGTTCTTACGCTCGATTTGTTGGAGAATAAAGTCTCGATCGCCGACGTGGACTTCGCAGCGCGCCTGCCGGATCACGCAAAAGACGCTCTCGTCACCGGACGTTGGGATGCGATTGCCGACCTCCTTGAGGGGCTGGACGACGTCAAGGATTGCGCGGCGAAGCTGCCTTACATGGCAGCCTGAGCGCAAGCTTCATCGGCGCCCGGGTTTGGGCGGCGTTCCTTCCCCGTCGCTGTCTATTCGCGGTATGATTTTCGGACGCCAACCGGGATCCGCTACCGTGCCGGTTGAGACGTATTCGAAGAGTTTGCTTACGGGGTAGAAGACGAGTCCCGGAATTCCCTTCGCGTTCACCCGCATGCTCATGTCGAGGCGGCTTGTCATGAAGAAGATATCCCCCGCCCCGATCATGCTGAATCCAGCCCCCTCGATCAGCAGGTTTTTCGTGTTGATGACTTCGTTCGCAACCGAAAAATCGGCCGTCGCCACTCTCGCGGTTTGATACCCAACGCCGGGCAGGAGTGTTCCCAGAATCTCTGAGAACGGACCGAGAACCGGAATCGCAAAAACATTCCCGTCTTCGATTCGTATCGACCCCGACCCTCGCATGAGGTTCTCTCGACCTTGAAGGGCATCAAATTTATACTTCCCACTCATGACGCCCTTGGAATCATCGTAATCGAAGTAGAGCTTGGTGAGCTGAGCGAAATTCACGCGGTTGAGTTGGACGTCCACTCCAAACGTCGGGTCCTTCGCGTCAATCGAGACGATGGCTTTGAGCGAAGTGTCCCCCCCCATGAATGCCGCCCGCTTGACGTTCGCCCGAACCTTCGTCCCAACGACGTTGACTTGCGCCGAGGTCTTGCCGAACGGAAGGGTTCGCTTGAGCAGGTCGTATTCGAGACCCGCCGCAGACTCGATTCCGATCGAGAGGTTGTTCTTCGTCGCATCCTTCAGATGCACCATCCCGTCGACCGCAACCGACGGTGGAGAACGAAATCGATAAGGCACCACGGCTTCGGCAATCTTCGGATCAATCCACATCAGGACGTCGGATGGGACCATCGTTGATCGAATTCCATACAGTCGAGCCTCCTGCCTCCCGACATCGTAGGCAAACGATCCCGTGCCCTTACCCTCGCCCCGCCGGACCAGAAAGTTTCGGTAGGTCACACAGCGGTCGCCAATCTCGAAGTTCGCCTCCGCACTGTCGAGCCATGCCCCGCGCATCGCCGTGCGACCCAGCTTGAAACGCCCTTGTCCCCGAAGGCTGGAAAAATCAAGCTTCGGCGCGCGTATTGCCACTTGGATATCTGGCAAGTCCTTAAACTCCATTCTCGAGATGAACTCGCGAGTCTTCGGATCGAAAAGGGCCTGTAACTCCGTGGCCGGAATCGTGGTCGTGGCATCGAGTCGAATATCATTCGGGGCAATCCAAACCGCTCCGGCGAAGTCCCCACGCTTGGCGGAGAGCCGCACATCCCGACCGTAGAAGGTCCCATCCTTCCACGCGAAACTAAATCCCGCGTTCCTAAAGGGAACACTCTTCAACAATACCTCGGGAAAAAGGGCCATGCCCGTCACGCGAACAGCGGGCCTCCCGCTTGACGATTCGCCGACAACTCGTGCTTCAATCTGAGGCGACTCTCCGAAGCGGACGTCTTTGAAAAGCGGGTTCTTGTCTTCCAGCAATTTCAAAAACTGACCCGGGTGAATCGTGGAGAGGATCGCCACGTCGAAGGACCCGGAGGAAGTCGTCCATTCCGCCGAAAGCTCGAGCGATCCCCGCTCGTCGCGAACGATGAATCGCGGGATGCGAAGAATCCCATTCGCATACTCGCCGCTGACTTCCACATCGCGCAATGCCCATCCGTTCCCGACAATCCTACCCGCGCGAAAGCTCGCATTCGAGACGGTCAACGAGTCGGGCTTGGCCAGATCGGCTTCGATATCCGCGCGAAGAATCGGAACGGATCCCGGGTATTGCACCGAGGAAAGTTCCTCGAGCACGCGGCCAAGAACCTCTTGTTGAGATTCCTGTTGTTGGCCCCGTCGTGAGGGGATGATCACGGCGTCGGGATTGAGAAACTGCCCACTGAGAACAATGCGGACCCTCTCAAAGACCCCCTCAAACCGGCTGAGCCGGAGTTGGTCGCCGAGCAAAATGACCTCGGCATTGACATCCTCAAATTCGATCCGCCGGGCATTCGATTCCGCAGCAATCGGAAGCGAGACCGATGCCCTCGAAAGCGAGAGACGGTCGACCTTGATCCGTCCTGACGTCAATTCACTCATGTTCAGTGAAACCGAGACGTCACTGAGCTTGGCCAAGGGCCGCTCCCGGCCAACGGCCTCACGGATCAAAACTTTCTCCGCAAGCAATCCGGAAAAAGGATCAAAGGCCAACCGGCCGATGCTGACGTGAATGGCCTCACTGCTCAGTGCGCGTGCCAAAGCCTCCTTGGCGCCGAACCCGATGCCTACCTCTCGCAAATAGATCGCCGTGACGGGGACGCCGACGAAGATCAGCACGAGAAAAAGACGAATGACATTCTTCCCAAGAAAATGGACGACAGGCGGAACTTTCATTCAGAGAATCAGCGTCACAGAAGATGCAGGGGATCGACATCGACTGCCACAAAAACATCATCGGGCATCGGGAGGCCGTCCAGGATACGCCGGACGAGGCGTGACATGGACATCGAAGACGGCCCCCGCAGCGTCACCTGAAACCGAAAGTATGTCTTGGCCTTCTCGAGCGGAGCCGGGACCGCTTCGCTGACCTGGACTCCCTCGCCCGCGGCGGCTTTCAACTTTCTGGCAACGGTCTGAGCGGAAAACTCCGCGCGTTCGCGCACGGTGCCGCGAACCGTGAGGAGAACCATCCGGCCGAAGGGTGGGAACGAAAAGTTTCTGCGGAACTCCATTTCCTGTTCCATGAATCCCTCGTAATCGTGGTGTCGCGCAAACTGGATGGAGGGACTGAATGGCGTGAATGTCTGCACGAGAACCTCGCCCTCCATTTCCCCACGGCCCGCCCGACCGGAAACCTGCGTGAGAAGCTGGAACGTCCGCTCGCCAGCCCGGAAGTCGGGAATGTGAAGGCCCAAGTCCGCATTGACGATCCCCACCAACGTGACATTCGGAAAATGCAGGCCCTTCGCGATCATTTGTGTCCCGACGAGAATATCAATCCGCCCCTCCTTGAAGGCCCCCAGTGTCTCGCGGTAGGCATCTTTCCTCGTCATCGAATCCGCATCCATCCGGGCGATGCGCGCTTTGGGAAATGCACGAACCAATGCCTCCTCGACCTTTTGCGTTCCAACCCCGGCGTGGCGAATCTTGGGATCCGAGCATTTCGGGCAGTTCTTCGGTGCCCGCTCCGTATGCCCGCAGACGTGACAGACCAAGCGGGCGAGCGCCCGATGAAACGTGAGAGAAACGCTGCAATCCGGGCAAACGGCCACGAACCCGCACGCCTCGCAGAGCATGGATGTCGAGAATCCCCTCCGATTGAGAAACAGAATCGACTGCTCGCCTTTGGCGATACGCCCTTCAATCGCGTCCCTCAGCGGCAGCGAGAGAATCCCCCCTTCCGGCGACTTGCGGGCTTGCTGCCGCAAGTCGAGCACACGCACGATCGGCATTCGCTTGTCGTCCACGCGTTGATCGAGGCGCACCATTTGATACTTCCCAGAGGTGGCATTATGCCAGCTTTCCAAAGACGGCGTCGCACTCCCCAAGAGCACCGCAGCCTTCTCGCGATCCCCGCGCAGAACGGCCATGTCTCGTGCGTTGTAACGGGGAGCCTCATCCTGCTTGTAGGAGGACTCGTGCTCCTCGTCGACGATGATGATCCCAAGATTATCCAGCGGCGCAAAAATCGAACTCCTGGCTCCGATGACGATCCGCGCTTCGCCTGTGTGAATCTTATGCCACTCATCGTGCCGCTCCCCGTCCGAGAGATGGCTATGGAGCACGGCGATCTTCTGCTGCATATCGGAAAATCGCGACTTGAACCGCTCGACCGTCTGCGGCGTGAGTGCGATCTCCGGCACCATGACCAACGCGGTCCGTCCGTCCTCGACAGCCTTGCGGATGGCACGCAGATAGATCTCGGTTTTTCCGGAACCAGTGACCCCGAAAAGAAGCACAGGCTTTTGCGGCTCGTCCATCGCGGCGTAAACCACCGCAAGAGCTTTCGTTTGCTCGTCATTGAGATTCAACTCAGCACCGGCAACAAACTTTTCGGCATACGGATCCCGAGCCACAACGACCGATTCGATGCGAAGGAATCCGCGCTTTTCGAGAGAACGAAAGACCCCTTCCGCCACGCCCGCCCTCTCCGCCAGAACCGAGACAGGGGTTGGCTCTCCGGCTTCAATCAACGCCCTCAATGCCTCAACCTGGCGAGGGGCTCGCCTCATGAGCGACTCCAAGTCCCCCTCACCCACCGGACCAACAAGGCTCGCAACATTGAGCCGCCGGTCGCTGACTTTTCCATCCCGCACCGCGACGGGCAACACACTCCGCACGGCGGTCTCCAGCGGACAGCAATAATAGGCGGCCATCCAACCCGCTAAATCGAGCATCGACGGACGAATCATCGGACGATCGTTCAGGAGTTCGGTGACCTCGCGCATTCCCCTCACGTCAGACTCGTCAAGCAACGCGATAACCGTAGCCGTCAGGACACGTGTGCGAACCGGCACACGAACGCGGGATCCGATTCCGACCATTTCACGCATCGCCTCGGGGAGGGCGTAGTCCAGCAACTTCCCCGCGGCTTGGTCGGGCAAAACACGAACGAACATCCGGTATTTCTAGAGGCGAGGAAGCCGCAGGGAAACCCGTCCAAATTCCAAGTCGGATGGGATCTCAGAGGAATGGCCGTTTTTATCCCGTGTATTCAAGGCCGCCCTCATCCGCGCTCCCGAGCCCACCAAGGTCCGCCAACCGGTCGGAAGAACACCAAAAATTCTGTCGAGCAAGGTCTTCGGGCGCGACGCCTCAGCATGAGCTTCTGCCAACAGAACATTTGTTGGGTCCTCATACCCTGCTCTCAAGAACGCCTTCCGGCGGTGGTTCTCGGCCATCTGGTAGAGCCGCCCATTGGTCCCGAGATACTTGTCCGCAAGGCGCAAAATCCGTCGGTTCGGCAACATCTCCGGGCAAACCCGACGGACAATCCCAAAAGCCGTTTGCGGCGGGTAGCCCGCTGCAGTGAGGATCGCAATCGAGGCAGCCGTGGATCGACTGATTCCCGCCTCGCAATGCGCGAGCAGCCCCCAATCGTCAAGGCCCCCCAGACTCCGCCCGAAGTCGACAAGCTCGGCGACATGGTCATCCTGTGGGGCGGAATACTTCGCAAATTTCGGCAACTGCATCTCGATATCGTCGAGGTCGCTAAAAACAAGCTGCAAGCTCTTCATGGCCTTGCGAGGCACTTCCGGAACTTCCCCCTCGTCCGGGTCAATCAGGCTGACGAAATGTGTCACCGGCGCATCGACGAAGGCCGAAACATTTGTCCTTGGGCAGACCATCAGGCGCATGGCCGGATTTTACTTCCGATTCTTCCGGCGTGACAATCGAAATATACCCGATCGGAAAAAAACAACCTGTTACGGTTGGGGGTGGGATTTGATGAAATTCCGAAACCATTCGCCCGAGGGTTCAATGACGAGTTCCTTTTTCTCGAGATCCACATGCGAGAGACCGAAATTCGCGGCAAATCCCTCGGCCCACTCGTAGTTGTCGATGAGCGTCCAAGCGAAGTATCCGCGAATATCCACTCCGTCATTTTGCGCACGTCGCATTTGGTTCACGTGCTCCCGGAAGTAGCGGATCTTTTTTTGTTCGCTTTGTGTGCCGATCCCATTTTCCGAGATGACGATGGGCTTTCCGTATCGGCCCGAGACCGCCTTGACCGTGGCGTAAAGCCCTTCCGGATCGATCTCCCAGCCGTTCTGCGTGTAATTCGAGGCCAGTTCTCCTTGCGGGCGCACGATGAACCGGCTCACGGACGCGTCTTGGGAGTAATAGTAGTTGACACCGATCAGATCGATTTTGTCCGCAACGCGATCGAGGTGGTCAAAATTCTGCCGCATCATCATGTTGAAGACAAATCCCGTTGGATCCTGGAGGTAACTCCGACGCCAGTTGGGAATAGAGTAGATGCCCATGATCAGGGCGTCGGGCCGTTCCCGCCGGATGATTGTCGCCGCCTCTCGGAACATGTTTACCGAGACATTGGTAGCCCGTTTCAACGCGCCCGGAGTGAGGAGGAGCCCCGGTGGCCAGTGGCCGCCAAAGTAGCCGATGTAGAGTGCCCCGTTGGGTTCATTTTGCGGAACGTAAACACGAACGTAGGGGGCGAGTGCGACGACGATGCGGGTTACGTATTCCTTCCAAGCGGTCTCAACTTCTGGATGCAAAAAATTTGACCGGCTTTTTGCCTTCGAATCATAGAGCCAGGCGGGAAACGTGAAGTGCCAGAGCGTAACGATGGGTTCGATTCCCGCAGCCCTCAGCTTCCGGGCCATCGCGACATACTGCCGGATTGCGGATTCATTAAACACACCGGGACGGGGTTCGACCCTCCCCCATTCGATACCGAAACGATAATGGGTGACACCAAGCCTCTTGAGTGCTCGCACATCCTTGTCGAAATGCGTCCAGGAAAACGTCGCATCATCGCCACGCGGCGGAATGTGTCCCTCATCGGCAAAGACATCCCAATCCGTCCGAAAATACACGGGGCTTCCCTTCGCGACTCCGCGGTCCTCATTCTGGAAGCTTGCCGTTGAAGTGCCCCACCAAAATGCACCCGTATTCGATGGCTTTTCCGACAGAGGTTTCCGATAGGGCGCTGGCGCTGTGACGCACCCACCCAGAATGGCCAAAGCGGCAAAAGTGGGGAGGCGATAAAGGAAATTCATGAACCGCCGGGCGGAGAGTTTCTTGCGTTTAACATCGGCCCAGCCATCCTACAATCATGAATTCCCGATTCTTCGTCTTCGCGACCCTCGCCATGCTGGGGGCACTGCGGGCCGATACGGATACACTCTCGAAGGCACCCGATACCCTGATCCTAAAGGATGGTCGGGTTGTTCATGGGCTCATCATCAAAAATTCCAGCGACTCCGTTTTGCTCCAGACCAAGATGGAGGAGAAATCTTACCCTAAAAACGAGATCGTCCGAATCCGCGATGAGCCCGACACCGCGATGATGTTCACCGAGTCCAACCAGGCCGGGGACCTTCCACCGTGGCGAATCATCGCCAACGACCTTCGCACTCACGATTCGATTCGATCGCTCGAAGAGATCCCCGCAACGATGATTGATCAGGGCGAATTTCGGAATGTCCCCTACCGGTCGTTTCGCGTGAACCGCGACATCGAACTCAACATTTACGGTGACCCCGAGGACCCCGCAGGCATCGAACTGGGCATCTATGGATCCCGATCCGGCAACGACAAACTCCGCCGGAGTCTACGCTCCTATCTCGCAGGCTACCTCGCGACTCGACGCGAGATCGCAGCCCTTTACAGTCTGTCCTTGGACGGCGGGCTTCGCCAGGCCGGAGAATTGGTCGTCGAGGTCACCCCCAGAACAGCCCCGGACGCCTACGGTGCCTGGTGGATCTCGCTCTACAATAAAAGGCTCCTCGCCGATACGCGCTTGAGCGACACTGACTATGCCAAACTCACCCGCCCGATGAGCGAAGTCACCGACAAAAACGGCCGCCTGCTGGCCAACGGATGGACACACCAACAGATGATGATGTCCGAGAAAATCCAAGACATCGGAAGATCTGCGACTCTTCTCCTTCGCGGATTCTATCGTGACAAGAATGGCGATTTCCGTCTTCTTACTCAGCCGTCGCCCACTCCCTGAGCCCGCGACGCCCGGCCAGCGATTCTGACCCGAAGTATGTCTCCCACATTGCTCATTGTTGATGACGAGAAAAATACACGCGATGGACTCCGAAACGCGTTGGGCGAGACCTTCGACGTTTATGTCGCCCCGGATATCGAGGGTGCACTCGCTGCGAATGAGGCTGCCCCGGCGGATGTCGTGCTCACCGATCTTCGTTTGGGTGGCGAGGATGGCATGGCACTCATCGATGCCCTGCTCAAGCTTCCCAAGCCTCCGCTCTGTATCATGATGACGGCTTACGGATCCGTTGACACAGCCGTCGAGGCCATGAAACGTGGAGCATACGATTTTGTAACGAAACCGGTAAACATCGACCGACTGGAGATCCTTATCAAGCGAGCCCTCCGCGAGCGAGATACCGCACGGGAGAACAAGGAACTCCGCCAGCGGGTCGGGAGGCACTCGAAGCTCGAGGGCATGATCGGCCATTCGCCCGTGATGGTAGAGGTTTTCGATACCATAAAACAGGTAGCCCCGTCGAAGGCCACAGTCCTTATTCAGGGAGAGAGCGGCACGGGAAAGGAGCTTGCAGCCCACGCCATCCACCACCTGAGCCCCCGCGCCGGTGAAAAATTTCTCGCCGTCCACTGTGCGGCTCTGACCCCGGAACTCTTGGCCAGCGAGCTGTTCGGGCACGAGAAGGGCGCTTTCACCGGGGCGTTTGAGCGCCGCATCGGGCGCTTCGAGCAGGCTCGCGGCGGCACGCTCTTCCTCGACGAAATCGGCGAAATCGACGCCTCGACTCAAGTCAAGATCCTGCGGGTTCTCGGCGAGCGCACGTTTGAAAGGGTCGGCGGCTCCCAGACCCTCGCGACCGATGTGCGCATTATCGCTGCCACGAACAAGGACCTCTCCAAGCTGGTCGCAGAAGGAAAGTTTCGCGACGATCTTTTTTTTCGCCTCCATGTCGTGCCTCTTACGATGCCTCCGCTCCGGGACCGCAAAGTCGATATCCCGCTTATGATTGATGCTTTCCTCAAGGACTCCGCGGCGGAGAACGAGAAACCTGTTCGTGAACTCACGCCGGAGGCCGTTTCCGCGATCCTCGACTACGACTGGCCGGGGAATGTCCGGGAACTCCGGACGGCCATCGAACACGGGGTCGTCATGGCGACAGGACCGAAGATTTCTCTCCGCGATCTGCCCTCTACCCTCCGTGCCGCAGGGGTCCCCGCCGTCCCAAGGAACCCCGTTGGATTAGATTTGCACGAAACGGAAACCGCACTTATTCTCAGCGCCTTGGAAGAATGCCGGGGCAACCGGACGGAAGCGGCTGAGAAGTTGGGAATCAGCCGCCGAACGTTGCACCGCCACCTTGCCAAGCTCAATATTTCCAAACGTAGAAAACCCAATTCCTAACATATGGCAGCCACAGACGAAGTCGGAGTCCAGACAGCGGTTCATGCCCTCGAGCAGGGCAAAATCGCGCCTTACATCCGGGGAGCGATGTTTTTCATTCTCATCGTTGCCCTCACCCTACTGTACCTTTTCGTGCAGTTCCGCGGGTTCTCAAACGTCACGGCGATGGATCAAGGGCAGATCTCCCGCAACATTGCCAGTGGCAAGGGATTTTCCACCCAGTTCATTCGCCCACTGGCCATTTGGCAGCTTGATCACTCCGGAAAGGGCGTGCCCAAAGATGAGTTTCCCGACTTCTACCAATCGCCACTTAATCCATTCGTCAACGCACTCCCCCTCAGCTTCGTCAAGTCGGCATGGAAAATGACCCCAACCGATCTCGTCTACGCGGGCGACCGCGTGATCGCCGCGACATCGATCATCTTCTTCCTCCTCTCCGTAGGCATTTGGTATTTCGTCGGCGCTCGGCTCTTCGATACGAAGCTTTCGCTCATTGGCTGTGCGATCATCCTGCTTACCGATATGATGTGGCAGTTCTCCCTCTCGGGCCTGCCTCAAATGCTGATGCTCTTCCTGTTTTCGGGCGCGATCTGGCTGACGCTTATCGCAATGCAGTCGCGAGACCGACTCGTTCCCGTCCTGCTATCGCTGTTCGGTGCGGGACTTTTTTTCGGACTCATGACTCTCGCTCACGGCCTCGCCTTCTGGATCTTCCTTGGCTGGCTGGTCTTTTCGTTGGTTTACTTCCAGCCACGGGGTATTGCCGCCCTGGCGGGCTTGGCCGCGTTGATGATTGTTGTCCTGCCTTGGATGGCGCGGAACTATTCCGTCTCTGGCAATCCCTTCGGTCTGGCAATCTATGACGCGCTTGGCAGCACCGGGGCACCCGAGGAGGGATATCTGAGATCGATCGACGGGGCGCCCGGCCTGGGGGGATCGGGCCTCGTCTCGAAACTCAAAGCCAGCGTTTCGGCACAGGTCGAATCTATCTTTTCTTTCATCGGAATGAATCTCGCCGCCGGGGCGTTCTTCCTCGCACTACTCCATCCGTTTCGTTCGCGAGCGACGTCTTTCTTCCGCTGGTGCGTGGTTCTAATGTGGCTTGGTGCAGTGGTCGGAATGGGGCTTTTTGGCCTTGGCGGAACCGTGTCATCGAATCAACTGCACGTTCTCTTTATCCCGGTGTTCGTATTTTACGGCCTCGCATTTTTGATGGTCCTCTGGAGCCGGTGGGAGATCAACTATCCGATCCTTCGAATCATCTTCCTATCGACCGTCGTGTTTTTGTGCTCGGTTCCCCTTCTCGCCACACTCGCCGGCGGGCGCGGTGCAGCCATCAATTGGCCACCGTATGTCCCGCCGTTCATCGCGATTCTCGGCGATTGGTTTACCGAGGATGAGATCATCACTTCAGACATGCCATGGGCGGTCGCTTGGTACGCTCAACGCAAGTCTCTCCTCCTGCCGGACACGGTCAAGTCGTTCAATAGCATCAATGATTACCGGATGCTCGGAGCACCGATCAACGGCCTCTACCTCACTCCCGTGACGGGAAATCTTCGCTTATTTTCAGACATCTACAAGGGAGCCTACAAGGAATGGGCGCTCCTGATCACCCGCCCACCCCGCGTCGAAGGCTTCGCGCTCCCTTTCTACACCGCCTTGCCGATTGAAGGCGAGTGCATCATTTTTGCGGATCGCGACCGTTGGAGTAAGAAACCCTAACGCCCGGCCCCTGATCTGAACCGTTCCTCACATGGGGCAAAAATCTGAAACGAAATCGCCGGGCATCGAGACATCCATCGAACGGATCAATGCGATCGTCGCAGAAATGGAAGCGGGGAGCCTCCCTTTGGAGGCCCTCATCTCGCGCTACGAAGAAGGGGTTTTGCTCGTTAATAACTGTCAGGAAAAACTCGATGCCGCCGAAAAGCGAATCCAGATCATCACTCGAGACGCCCGCGGTCAGGCCACGCTGGCGGACTTCGAGGAAACCGGAGACGACGCGTCGTCATGAGTTCGCCGATCCTTGCAAAGATTAAGAGTCCAAAGGATGTAAAAAAACTCCCGGAGGAAAAACTTGGCGACCTGGCCGACGAGATCCGGCGGGAGTTAATCGGGGTTCTCTCACAGACCGGGGGACATCTCGGCCCGAATCTGGGTGTTGTAGAGCTCTCTATCGCCCTTCATCGCGTTTTCGAGACTCCAAAGGACAAGTTCGTTTTCGACGTCAGCCATCAGGGCTACGTTCACAAACTTCTCACCGGCCGCTACGAGCGATTCTCAACCATCCGGCAATATGAGGGACTCAATGGATTCCTTCTCCGGACCGAAAGTGAGCATGATTGCTACGGAGCCGGCCACGCAGGCACGGCCCTGTCAGCTGCTCTGGGCATGGCAGCGGCACGCGACCGACTGGGCGGCGACGAACATGTCGTCTGCATTGCGGGCGATGCCGCCTTTACATGCGGAGTCAGCTTCGAGGCCGTGAACAACGTCGCGTCGACCACGAAACGCCTCATCATCGTTCTCAACGACAACGAGTGGTCGATTGCGAAGAATGTGGGAGCCATTGCGGAATATCTCAACCGGATTGTTGCCAATCCCTCCTACGCCCACCTCCACGAGAAGGCGGCTCAGTTCGTCGAGTGGATCGGCGGAAAAAGCGCCCGCAAGCTTGCCCACAAGGCCGAACTCGGTCTCAAGAATCTTCTGGCGCCAAGTGTTGTATTTGAGGACTTCGGGATTCGCTACTACGGACCCATCGACGGCCACGACATTGGCCTGCTTACCCAGACTTTTGAGTTTCTCAAAACGCAAAACGAACCGGTCATCCTCCACATCCTGACGAAAAAAGGTAAAGGTTACGCCCCGGCGATCGAGAAACCGGACAAATTCCACGGACTCGGAAAATTCCACCTCGACACCGGTGAGACCGTTGCTTCCCCCACCCCGACCTACTCGGAACTCCTCGGGAAATCGCTGGCGGACTTCGCGGATCACAACAACAAGATCGCGGCTATCACGGCGGCCATGCCAACCGGCACAGGTCTCATCGGCTTTGCCAAGCGACACCCGGATCGATTCTTCGACGTCGGAATTGCCGAGGAACACGCGGGTCTCTTCGCCTGCGGCCTGGCCGTGCAGGGAATGAAGCCGTTCCTCGCGATCTACAGCACGTTCATGCAGCGGGCGTATGACATGATCATCCACGACATGGCGCTGCAGAACCTCAATGTCGCCCTCTGCATGGATCGCGCCGGACTCTCTGGCGATGACGGCCCAACCCACCACGGCCTCTTCGACATCGGCTACCTCCGACACATTCCCGGAATCGTTCACATGCAACCGAAGGATGAGGAAGAGTTCGTGGACATGCTCTGGACGATCGTGAATTACCACGACGGCCCGATCGCGATCCGCTACCCCCGGGGGGCTGGCACCGGGGTCGTCCCACGCAAAACCCCGCAACTCCTTGAGATCGGAAAATCCGAAGTCCTCCAGCACGGAACCCGAGCCGCCATTTTCGCCTTGGGAAACATGTGCGAGCTCGCCCTCGTCGCGGCCGCCGAACTCGAGAGGCAAGGCGTCTCGACAGCCGTGATCAACGCCCGATGGATCAAACCGCTCGACACAGCCACGATCGACTTTTTTGCCCGTGGGTGTGACGTCGTCTGCACCATGGAAGACCACGTCGTTCATAATGGCTTTGGCTCCTCGGTCATCGAATTCCTCGCCGACCAGCGCATCACCACCCCGGTCGTTCGCGTCGGATGGCCCGACCAGTTTATCGAGCACGGCACCGTTCCGATCCTCCGCGCCAAATACGGAATAACCGCCGATGCGGCCGTCCAAAAAATCCTTTCCGTCCTCCCAGCAAAAGCCCGCAAATCACTCGGCGTCCCACCCGCGGCCTAACTCCCCGGCGCACGGCTGTGACAAAACGCGTCGACGTGGAGTTGCTCCGACGCCTGCTGCCCTCGAAGGTTTCCGGTTGGTCCGGCATCCCTGCCCCTGAAACGGCGCATTATGATTTTCTTCATTTTTTCTCCTTGCGCTTGCGCCGTCCTCCCCTATTCTCCCTCTCCCGCTCGATGTCGGGATTGCAGTTCACATTAACCGTTCTTTATTAAACTATGTCAGCACCAGCAGCCCAAAAAATCCGGATACGTCTCAAGGCGTTTGACTACCGGGTTCTCGACGCCTCCGCGGCCGAGATCGTTGAAACCGCCAAGCGCACCGGATCGAAAGTCACAGGACCGATCCCCCTCCCGACCCGAATCGAGAAGTTCACCGTGAACCGCTCGCCGCACGTCGACAAAAAATCGATGGAGCAATTCGAGATTCGCACCCACAAGCGCCTGCTCGACATCGTTGAGCCTACATCCAAAACCGTTGACGAGCTCCGCAAGCTGAATCTCCCTGCGGGCGTCGATATCACCATCAAAATCTGAACACGCCATGAGCATCGGACTTCTCGGAAAAAAAATCGGTATGACCCGCGTCTATGACGAAAAGGGTCGCAGCACACCCGCCACGGTTATCGAAGCCGGCGGGAATCGCATTCTCCAAGCCAAAACGAAAGACAAGGACGGCTACACTTCGGTCCAAGTCGGATTCGACGACCAAAAGCCCCAGCGCGTCGGAAAAGCCCAGACCGGGCACTTCGCCAAAACGTCTTCGACGCCCAAGCGATTCATTCGCGAGTTTCGACTCGCTGACGGTGAAGCGGCTCCGGAGTCCGCAGACCTGAATGTCACGATCTTCGAGACCGGCCAGTATGTCGACGTGATCGGACAATCCAAGGGCAAAGGCTTCCAAGGCACGATCAAGCGCCACAATTTCGCCGGACAACCAATGACCCACGGTTCGACAATGCATCGTCGAAATGGTGCCATCGGAAATCGATCGACTCCCGGACGTGTCTGGAAAAACATGGGCATGCCCGGCCACATGGGTGACGAGCGAGTGACCCTTCAAAACCTGCGCGTTCTGCAAGTCCGCTCGGAAGACGGCGTCATCGTCGTCAGCGGGGCAATCCCCGGTGCCAAGGGATCGTATGTCATCGTCCGCCCTTCCGTAAAAAAGAAGAAAGCGGCGGCTAAGAAGTAACCACACTTTCCCCTCAAAAATTAGGGGTCGCCGTAAATGGCGGCCCCTTTTTTGTGCCCGGAAGCCGCGCCTTGAACGCTTCATGAAATTCGCGGCTTGCCAACGCCGACTCCCCTGCGCGTATGGTCATGCCTGTGTTTCAAGTGATCTTCAACAAAATCAGCGCGTCCGAGATGGCGGCGCTTCCGAAGGATCTGCAACTCGAGTTGCTCTCGGAGTTCCATTTTCTCCCGGGAGACCTTCAAACCCTTGACGGCGAGCAGTTCGGGACGGTCAGCCGCGAGGGACGGGTCCTCCACCGCTACCGGGCCATGGACTATCGGATCTACTTCGAGAAGCACGAGGAGGGTTTGCTCGTCCATCGCGTCCTACATAAGAACACGATTCGGGATTTTCTTTTTCGCTCGAATCTTCCCCTCGATGAAGAGGACTCGGAGCTTTCCGAGACGAAGGACTTTTGGAAGCTCATCCAGGAAGCGGAGGCTTCGAAAAGATGAGCCTCTTTGCCGACGAGGCGGCGCGCCGTTCGGAATTTCCCGTCTCGGCTGAAAGAATTTTTCTCGCCCATGCCGGAGTAACAATCCTGCCCCGACGCACGGCGGATGCGATGTGTGCGCACGCGGTGGCAAGTTGTGAGCACCATCAGGAGTTTGGTGACGTCCTCCGTGATGTCGCGCGGACGCGATCCGTTTGCGCGAAGTTGATTGGTTCCAACCCGGACGAAATCGCACTCCTCGGGCCGACCTCGCTCGGCCTCAGCCTTTTCGCCAACGGCCTGGATTGGAAGCCCGGCGATGAACTGATCTGCTACGGAGACGACTACCCGGCGAATGTCTATCCATGGACCGCGCTCGCCGCCCGAGGCGTGGTCATTCGTTTTCTCAAGCCTCCCGTGCTCGGACAGATTACCCCGGAGCTCGTCGAATCCGCTCTCACCCCGAAAACCCGTCTCGTCGCGTTGGCCTCTTGCCACTTTCTTACCGGATGGCGGATTGATGTCGATGCCATCGGAAAAATCCTTCGCCCGCGCGGGGTTTTGTTTTCTGTAGATGCGATCCAGACTTTGGGCGCGGCACCTATGAGCGTCGAGAATGTGGATTTCCTCAGTGCCGACGCCCACAAGTGGATGCTCGGTCCACTGGCGATCGGGATTGTTTACGTGGCCCGCCGGAACTTCGAGATTTGCCGCCCGACATTGCTCGGGGCGTGGAATGTGCGATCACCGGATTTTATCGCGCAGGACGAGATTCAATTTGAGGACACGGCCCGACGCTACGAGCCCGGGGTATTGAATATCATTGGCATGTATGGCATGGCGGCCTCACTGAACATGCTTCTCGAGATCGGGATCGACTCCGTCCAAACGGCGATTCTTGACGTCCGCGATGATCTCGAGTCCCGCCTCCGCAGGCTCGGGTTTGAATTTCTCTCGCCCGACTCGAAGCACCCGATGAAATCGGGAATCGTCACCGCCAGACACCCGGACGTCCCCGCCCCGGCTTTGTTCGCCGCATTAGAGAAGGCAAACATCGTGGCGTCTCTTCGTTCGACGCGCGAAGGTGTTCAGTGCCTCCGCTTCAGTCCCCACTTCTACAATACTCGCGACGAGATGGAGCGCGTGGCATCCGTATTGGAGGCGACCATTTCGTCTTCCTGAGGGAGCAGATCGTCATTTTTTCGGATGGAATCCTGACCCCAACCGCGTTACCCTCTTTTACTCGCCTATGAATGCACATTTGGTTCCCTCGCTGCTCGCGCTGCTCCTCATCCTCTCTAGTCCACTGGTCGCGCACGCCCAATCTCCTGCAGCGGCGGCAGCCAACGATGCAGCCTACGCGCTTTTCTCGAGCGGCGATTATCAAGGAGCGGCAGCAGCCTACGAAAAACTCATCAAGGACTATCCGACCGACGGCATTATCTCAACGGCCACGATCCAGCTTGCCTTCGCACAATTTTTTCTCGGAAATTTCGACCAAGCCCAAGCCACGCTTGCCAAGGCATTAACCGGCCCACCTCTTCCTGCCGAAGCGGCCGAGGCGGTTGATAATTTTCTGCCGCAGATTCTCGCTGCGAAGGCATCGGCCTTGGATCTCAACGATCCGAAACGCAAGGCGGCCTTCGAAGAGGCAATCAAAAAGTATACCGAGTTTGTTACGAAGCACCCGAAGTCGCCGGAGCTCGAGAGCGCGGTCTTTGGACGCGCTGTCGCGAACTACCAGATCCAGAATTACGACAAGGCCATCGAGGACCTCCAAAGCAACGTCCAGCAATTCGCCAAGAGCGGAACAATCGCTTCGAGCAAAAATCTTCTGGCCCTCGCCTTGGCGACTCTCGGCGGCCAGGAACTTGCCAAGGACGGCGGGGACAAGGCCAAGGGCATGTCTCTGCTCAAACAGGGCGAAGAACTCCTCCGCCAGGTGATCGCTGAGAAGAAGGATATTGGACTGATCAATGATTCCTATTTCCAGATCGGCGAGATCCTTTTCATGCAGGCCTCGTTCAGCCCGGACGAAGCACGGTCCCCGCTCTTTCAGCAGGCGCTGGAGGCCTACCGCTCGATTCTGCCAAAAGAGGAAGTCATCGGGCTGCAGCAGGAGAGAATCAAAAGTTTCCCGGCCCAGAAAACCGCGGCCCTCGCCGCAAAAAACATCCCGCTGAAAAAGCAACTCGACAAGGACAACGAGCGCGAACTCCGCAAGCTCGAGGAGATCGAGGGTAAGCCAGACCAAATCGCCACGGCCGTCCTCAAGATGGGGGAGATTTTCTTCAACGCCCAAAAATACAACGAGTCCCGCGTCCTCGTCGCTCACGTCAGCCCGTTCCTGAAAACGGACGACGAAAAAATGCGCGCGCTGTATTTCTCCACGATGACCTATGCGATGCAGAATGCGGCTGACAAAGCTGTGGAGAATTATCAGACATTCCTCGCAAGCTACAAGGGCAAGCCCATCGCCGATAACCTCCCGTTTGCCCTCGGCAATATGTATCTCGCCCTCGGCAATCCGACCGAGGCCATCAAGTATTTTGATGAGTCGATCACCCAGTATCCCACCGGTCGATTCGCCGGCCTCTCGGTCGTCAGCAAAGCTCAGGCCGAGGCCTCGCTTCAACAGTTCGAGAGCGCGCTGAAGACCTTCCAGACCTATCTCGCCAAGAACCCATCCCCGGACGTCGCCGTCGTGGCGCAATATGGACTCGCAGGAATCTACAAAGACACTGCGAAATGGGATGACGCCCTGGCAGCCTACAAAGTCGTCAAAGAAAAATACGCGGGCACTCCGCAGGCCATCGAGTCGGACTATTGGGTCGCCATTTGCACCCAGCAAAAGGGTGACAACGCATCCGCTGTCCCCCTCCTCCAAGCCTTCGCCGCGGCCAACCCACAACACCCACTTGCGCCACTCTCCATTTACGCGATCGGCGGCGCGCAGATCGCGCTCGGCCAGAAGGACGAGGCCATCACAACCCTTTCGACGCTTGCCGAGAAATACCCCGACAGCCAGCCAGCACCCTACACGTATTTCATGCGCGCCCAGCTCCGCGCCGCCGAGCAGAAGACGGCATACG